>JBDUAE010000084.1:0-7931 GCA_040004805.1 Chthoniobacterales bacterium
GCTTCGATCTCGCTCTTCTTTTCTGAAGAAACCGCCAGGCGTTGCGCGAGCCGCTCCGCCATTCGTCCCAGCTCGCCGGAAAATACCAATTCCGCGTGCAACGCGCTTTCCTCCTCTTCCGCGAGATCCTCCATTCCGGCCGATGTTCCTTCGCTCGTTCCCTTCCAGTAATGTCGGCTAAAATAATCGCCGAAATCCGCCAGGGTCAGGTCGCGTTCCGCTAACCATTGCTCCGTTTCCTCCGCGGTAATCAGATCTCGCTCGTAGCGGAATTCCTGCACCGCCGCATCCACCGCCTCGTCCTCCGCTTCCAAGCCGTCTTCCTCGGCGCGATGCTCGCAGAGCAAGAGGCGACGCAATTCCTGCCGGACCGGTTCCAGTTCGCCGCGAAACTCTGCGGCCGCCACGATTGCAGCCGCCGTGTAGCCCGCGGAACCGATCGTGAAAATCGTCCGGCCATTACCCGTCTCTGCGATTGTGCCCCCGGACATGCCGATGTCTTACGCAGAAGTCAGCTCCGATGTCGAGTCTAGGTCGTTAGCAGTGCATTCGAAACTCCGGTTGTCTTTGCGCGTAAACGCTTCATAGTGCCCGCCTATTGGAATAAGTTCTGTTCTGTTCGTTGCATGGTAGGTCGTCAGTTGAGATTCCTCATTGGTGATTCTGAAACCCGATTCTCGGGAACGGCTCTGTAGCTGGCGGTTTTTGCTCCAAGTTTAATAAAAGATGAAATTGTACGTAGGTAATCTCTCCTTTGAGACGACAGAAAACGATCTCCAGGACATGTTTGAACAGCACGGTAAAGTCGCCGAGGTGGCGCTGATGATGGATCGCACCACGGGCCGTTCCCGCGGTTTTGCTTTCGTCACCATGAACGATGCGACCGAAGGCAACGCCGCCATGGCCGCCTTCAACGGCAAGGAAGTGCAAGGACGCACCCTCACCGTCAATGAAGCGCGCCCTCGCGAAGAGCGGCCGCGCCAGTCCGCCGGCGGACGTTACTAGCCCGCTGATTTGATTCTGCGAGCCGGCGCTCCTTAAACTCGGGCGCCGGTTTCGCATCTCTATGGATCCAAAAAAAGCGATCGAACTCGAAGGGAAGATAACTTCCGTCCTCGCGGGCACCATGTTCCGCGTCCAGTTGGCTAACGACCACACCGTCCTTGCCCATATCTCGGGCAAAATGCGCAAACGCTTTATCCGGCTCACCACCGGTGATCGCGTCAAACTGCAAATGTCGCCCTACGATGTCGATAAAGCCCGCATCGTTTACCGCCTCGGCTGACCCATTGTCCCTCAACCTCACTACCCCATGATCAAACGTGTTTTAGTGCGCTGTCCCTCGACCGCGAAGCTGACGCCGACTGGCCAAACCGTGGAAGAAGAATCTTGGGAATCGACCAAATTGAAGGTGAACAAGGCGGTCTGCCCCCATTGTCAGGGCACCCATTCCTGGACGAAAGAAGACGTCGTCCTCGCGCGTTAATTCGCGCTTGCCTAACATCGTCAGCCTCTACGGTTGACGTATACTTGGCATCCGGGGCCGTGAGGACGTCCGAGGGATCTCTTCGCACGGAGACGCGTTTCACACCCCGAGCCTATGGGCCGGCAGATGCTGGATCGCGACTCAATTAGCGCTGTATCTGTCGCTTCGAGGTTACCGCCGCTAGCTTTCAAACGCGGCACCCTTGTCTGAAACGCAAAAGCCCGCCGCACAGATCGTACGACGGGCTCTGAGCCAGGCTTGGCTAAACTGCGCTGCGCTCCTAGCGACTACCGGAACTGCCGGCGTGTTCCGTGGAGCTGTCCGCGGTTCGCGCGGCTTGCTCTTCGGCGTGCATCTCTGGGTGACGTGCATATTCGATGCCTTTTTCCTTCGGTTGCCCGAAGAGTTCCGGGTGAAGGTAGGCACCGCGTTCGATACCGGTCTTTTCCTCTTCCACCGCAGTGCGATGGGCATCGGCGTAAGCGTCATGCCGGATTCCGGTGACCTGCCAGGAGACTTTCACGTTCGGTTTATCGGTTTTGATCACGAATTTGTTCTCCGCGATTTCCTTCGCCACCATCGCCTGGGCGAACGATCCGACCGGGGTGAGCTGGTAGCGGAAGTCCTTGTTCAGCGCGCTGAAATACTCCGGCATGGTGACGACGGCCTCGCCTTTCGCGTTGGTGGTCACGTTGCCATTGTAGATGTTCATCATATCGGGCGACTCGATGAAAGAGTGCGAGAGATACTTGTTCGCTGGATCGGCCGGATGGTCGATCTTGAAGGTGCCGGCGCTCTTGCTGAGCGTGCCCAGAATGGTCACGTCTCCCTGGAAAAACCCGGCGAAGCCGCCGCCCGTGGCCGAGCCGTAAACGCCGACGCCGGTGGCGGTCTGGCCGAAGACGCCGCGGCCAGTCGTGGCCGCGCTGCCGAAAACGCCGGAGCCATTGGTGGCGACGGTACCGTAAACGCCGTAGCCAGAGCCGGACTGAGAGCCCCACACGCCGATTCCGTTAGCAGTGGTGCTGTTGCTAATACCGCGAACGCCCGCGGAGTTTGTGCCGGGCGCGGTGCTGAGCATGACGCCCCGGACGCCGACAGCCGTCGTGGTGGTGCTCGCATTATACGCCTCGATCATGCCGTTACCACTACCGGTGCCGATGTTTCCGGTGACAAAGAAATTGTCGCCGGCGGCGAGATCATTGGTGAAAATGCCGACCAGATCCATCACGAGGTGGGTGCCGACGCTCGTGTAAACCTTGATCGTGCCATCGGGCGCCAAGGGCATCACGATCTCGTTCGCGATCACGGTGTTGGGGCCGCTGGAATTAATCGAGGAGGCGAGGGGCTGCGTGCCGTTGCCGGGATAGATGGTGACGAAGCCGGGGCCGTCCTCATTTACGATGGTGACGTTAACGACCATGGCTTTTACGTTAGTGGGAAAGGTGTTAACGCAGAGGCCCCCGGTGCCGTTGACGTCGAGGTCGAAGGTGCGCGTGGCGCCTGCGACCAACTTCGGTCCGGCGAAGGTGCCGTTCGGATTACGAGTATCAATCATGCGGCAGGGCTCGAAGCCCTGATAAATCGCCGGGGTTCCCACGAGCGTGTGAGTTTGCGGCAGTGGCACGGAATCGACGGTGCCGGCGTTGGGCTGCTGGGCCTGCTGGGCCTGCACGGTGAGTGCGAGGAGAGCGGCTGAGAGCCCCAACAGGGAGAAGCCAATCACTTTGCGTGTAAGAGCGGTCCGCGGGCGGACGAGTGGAGCTTCTCCACTAGGAGAAAGAGGAAAACGGAGGGTGGATTTTTTCATGGTGTCTTTATTGGTTGTTTTTGGGTTTCAACTGAGGTGTGGAAGCTTTGCGAAGAGACGCTGCACGCGACGCTGGTGCGCGAGAGAGTGACCCTGCCAAGCTGTCCGGACTCTAGAATCCCGCGATCGTGGCGTGGTGCGGTCTGTGTCATCAGCAACTAATGCGAGATTCCCGCCGCCGGAGTGCAAGCGAATGGAGAGGAGGCCAGGGAGCCCGCCTTTACCTCCGCCACATCGGCGTCCGTTAATGGTCCACGCCCGAAGGGTAGGACGCGCAACTCGTCTAGGACAGACCGGCGCTACCGCGCGCCCTGCGTGATGACCTGGAACATCCAAGCCCGGGCGTGCGCCCAATAGGACTTCACCGTCCTCAAAGAAAGGCCGAGCGCATCGGCGACCTCTTCGTGGGTCAGACCGACGAAATAGCGCAGCTTCACGACTTCGGCTTCCGCTGGATGAGCTGCGGCCAGCTGCTCGAGCGCGTCATTCACGGCCAGGACTTGGTCATCATCGCCCGGAAAAGGCAATTCGAGGTCCTCGAACTCCACTCGCTGCTGGTCGCCGCCATGGCGCACGGCCTGCCGGCGTCGCGCGCGCTCGATCAGAATCCGCCGCATCGCTTCGGCCGCCGCCCCAAAAAAATGCGCGCGATTCTGAAATGTTTGCGATTCGTTATCCACCAGCCGCAGCCAGGCTTCGTGCACGAGGGCGGTCGGTTGCAGCGTTTGCCCGGCGGCTTCACGGGCCATTCTGCTCGCAGCTAGCTGACGCAACTCTTGATAGACCAACGGGAGGAGTTGATCAGCGGCTTGGGCATCGCCGTTTTCAATCGCGGCCAGGAGAAGCGTCGGTTCGCCAGACATTTCCTCCGAGTTTACCAGAGGAACTGCCTAAGCCTAGTTTCATCTCTTGCAATCAGCCGCGCCCTCGGCGGCGGCGACAGTTTCGGGATGCTTCGGTCCCAAACCCTTTTCCAGATGTTTCATCGCCGAATCGTAAGAGCGGCACGCATCAGCCGGCCTGCCCTCTGCCCGAAACGCTTGCGCCCCGATCGAATAGGCCCGCCCGCTCCAACTCGAAAGCATCTCCGGGCCGAGCAATTCCGCATTCAACGCCACGGCTCGATCCGCATCTTCGCGCGCGGCTTTGAATTGCCCGGCCGCCAGAAGGACTTGCGCACGCCGCACCAGAACGATCGCCAGTCGATCGCGCGCGGCAGGATTTTTCTCGATCAGGGCGACCGCTTCGTTCGCCTCCGCCAGCGCTTTTTCGACATCGCCTTGGGCGAGGGCGAGGAGCGATTTTTGTAAATGCACAATGGCGAACGCGAAGTGCCCCGGCGGTAGTTGCTTGGCCGTGCCGGCTTCAAACTCCATCAGCGTCTGGCTGGATTTCTCGAGGTCGCCGAGCTGACGATAGATGGTGCTCTGCACGTTGCGGCACATGTTCATGATGTTTTCAGCGCTGGCGAGCCGCGCCTTTTCGTAGGCTTCGTCGGCGTATTTCGCGGCTTCATCGGACCGGTCTAATTCGTTTAACGTCCGCGCGAAGTTGGTCAGTAACATTGGTGAAACCGCAGCGTTGGTCTCATCGGCCCGGCTGGTTTCAAGCGCACGCCTGTAAATTTTTTCGGCCTCAAAGGGTTGCCCCAACACGTCAAGCGCCAAAGCCCAATCGTTCAACAACGTGACCGCCCCATCGGTTTGCTCCCGGCCCAGCGCAGACATTTGCTGGAAAACCGCCGGAAATTCCTGCAGAGCCTCGCGCAGTCGGCCGGTCGTGCGCAGCGATTCGGCCAGCGTGGTCGAAAGCGACAACCGCAAAGAGGGAGCGCTTTGACCGGATTGATCAAGGAGCTTTTGCGCTTGCTTGATTCGTTCTACGCCCAACTCCTCGTGACCGCAGTCTCCCGCGACGTTTGCGCCAGCCTTGAGCACATGGACGCGGTTCAGGACAAAATGCGGCGCATCGCTCAGTTCACCTAACGCTTCCTGAATAAGCGCCTCGCCGCGGTCGCAGTCCACCCCCATGGCCAGGGGCATGGCCAGCGCGATGGCGGCCTCGGCTCGGACAGAGGGATCGCTTAGCTTGCGCGAAAGCTTGTAGGCTTGGCTGGCTAATTCGCGCGCTTTGGCGTGTTGATCTTGATGCTGGTATTGCTCCCCGATGGCAATGAGAAGCTCGACCCGCGTTTCGTCGGATTCGCCGGTCTGTCGTTTGAGCACGTCTTCCGCCCGGGCCAAAAGATCGCCCACGGTAAACGGCTTACCGCCCGGCGCAGCGTCGGTGAGCAAAAACGAGTTTAGATCATTGATCGCTTCGGCCCGGGAAAGTTGGCGGAGTGCGAAATCGCGCTGCACCTTTGCCGTGCGCGCTGCTCCGTTGGCTCGGCGGGCCTGCGTGATGGTGCCGGTCAAGCCCGCGACCAGCGCCAAGGCGATCAAACTGGCAAACGTCACTCCAGCGCGATGTCGCTTAACGAACTTAGCCGTGCGATAAGCCTGCGTGTCGGGACGAGCGAGCACCGGCTCGTTCCGTAAATGTCGCTCGATATCCAGGGCCAATCCATTGGCTGTCTCGTAGCGACGGCTGCGATTCTTTTGCAGACACTTCATCACGATCCAATCGAGATCGCCACGCACGGAATGGATCAACTGCGGTGGCTGCAAGGCACGCTTTTTTGCCACGGTGGTCAGATCATCGTTTGCCATTGCGCCGAGGCGCGTGGAGGGGCGGACAGGATCCTCCGCACTGATCATCCGCCGCATGGCCTCGAGGCCAGCGGAGAGTAGCTCTTTTTGGGCGAATGGCGGCTGGCCGATAAGCAGTTCGTAGAGAAGGACGCCCAGGCTGTAGATATCACTGCGCGTATCCACTTCTGCATCCGTCATCACCGCCTGCTCGGGACTCATGTAAGCCGGCGTGCCGATGAATTGTTCGAACGCGGTGAAAAGTGTCTGGTCGGTCAGCTTGCCTTGCGTCGCCTTGGCGATCCCGAAGTCGATCACTTTCGGCACCGGCACGCCGTCGTTTAGAGAGACCAGGATGTTGGTCGGCTTAATGTCGCGGTGAATGACGCCCTTCTGATGCGCATGCTGGATGGCGTGACAGATTTGAACAAAAAGCTGGAGCCGTTCTTTAGGGGGAAGCTGGTTCTCATCGCAGAAATCGGTCACCTTCACCCCCCGCACCAATTCCATGACGAAATACGGGCGGCCCGCTTCGGTCGTTCCGGCGTCGAGCACGCGGGCGATATTCGGGTGCTCCATCATGGCCAACGCCTGTCGCTCAGCCTCGAAACGCGCGATCACTTGCCGCGTATCCATCCCGAGCTTGATGACCTTGAGTGCGACACGGCGACGGACCGGCTCCTCCTGTTCCGCCATGTAAACCACGCCGCAGCCGCCTTCGCCGATTTGCTCGAGCAGTTTGTAGCGCCCGATGTGATCGCCGCATTTTTCTTCCGACGATGCCAGCCGATTGACGCCAGAACCGCCGCCCCCGCGCGGTTCCTCCAGAAAACCGCCGGCAGCTGTGTGCGCCGCGAGTAAGGCTGCGACCCGCCGGTGCAGCGCGGCATCGTCGCGGCAGGCTTCGTTTAAATAGGCATCCCGCTCGCCGCCCGGCAAGGCCAGCGCTTCGTTGAACACGATTATTTCGCGAGAGGCGGGATCATTCATCGGGAAGGCATCTTCGTTCCCCTAATGCGAAATACGATTTACGAAAGGGCAATGATAAGAGCTCCGATCCACGAAAAACGTCCCACTTCCCAAGCTAGTCGACAGCGTCACCTGCGCTTGTTAACGTCGCGGGCATGAAGATGCTCACGCCCGTCGGCACCACTTCCCATCAGGATTACCGCCCCGCGGAACGCCCGACCATAGACCAGGTCATGGTTGAAGAACGCGCCGCGGCGTTCGGCAAGCGCAGCATCAAAACGGCCGCCAAACTCACCGGGTTGAAGATGGCAATCTCCATGATGGACCTCACCACTCTGGAAGGGAAAGACACTCCCGGCAAAGTCGCCTTCCTCTGCCGTAAAGCCATGCAACCGATGGCCGACCGCTACGAAGTCCCCCATTGCGCCGCCGTCTGCGTTTACCCGAACCTCGTCCGTGCTGCCAAAAAATTTCTCGGCAATTCCGGCGTGAAAATCGCCTCCGTCGCCACCGCTTTCCCCACCGGCCTCATGCCGCTGCGGCTGAAGCTTCAGGAAGTCCGCAGCGCCGCCGGCGATGGCGCCGATGAGATTGATATGGTCATCGATCGCGGCGTCTTCCTCACCGGAAATCACCGCCGCGTCGCCGATGAGATTGTCGCTGTCAAAGAAGCCTGTGGTGACGCCCACCTCAAAGTCATTCTCGAAACTGGCGAACTCCAGACCTACGACAACGTCCGCATCGCCAGCGACATCGCGATGCACGCCGGAGCTGACTTCATCAAGACCTCCACTGGCAAAATCTCTCCCGCCGCCACCATGCCCGTCACCCTCGTCATGCTCGAGGCCATCCGCGATTACTTTTACGCCACTGGCATCCGCATCGGCATGAAGCCCGCCGGCGGCATCCGCACCGCCAAGCAAGCGCTCGCCTACCTTGTCATGGTCAAAGAAACGTTAGGCGACGACTGGCTCAC
>JBDUAE010000394.1:0-2379 GCA_040004805.1 Chthoniobacterales bacterium
AATCGTTCGTGAAAGTGTCAGGCTCGAAAGGCCTGCATCTGAGCGTGCCACTGAATTGCGGTGCGACTTACGAGATGACGCAGCCGTTCGCGAAAGCCGTCGCCGAATTGGGCGCGCAGCAACTCCCGCGGCTCGTCGTTTCCGAAATGGCGAAGAGTATTCGCGCCGGAAAAGTTTTGATCGATTGGAGCCAGAACTCCGATTTCAAAACCACGGTCGCGGTCTACGCACTGCGGGCGAAAAATGAAGCGCCCTTCGTTTCGCTTCCGATTACTTGGGACGAGCTGAAGCGCGCGGTGCAGCGAAAAAATGCGAAGGCACTTTCCTTCACGCCCTCCGCTGCGATCAAGCGAATCAAGAAAATCGGCGATCTCTTCGCGGAGGTCCTCACGCTCGAACAGGAGCTGCCGGCTGCCTTCACCAAAGCGCTCGCGAGCGGACCCGCACCGAAGCTTTCGGCTTGGCCTCGCAATCGCGACAAAAGTCTGCGTGAGTACGCGGCCAAACGCGATTTTCGACAAACCGTGGAACCCTCGGCCGCACCGATCGAAGAAGCGAAACCGGGCGCGCATCACCGGTTCGTGATCCAGAAACACGCGGCCAGTCATCTGCACTACGATTGGCGCTTGGAAATGCAGGGCGTGCTCCGCTCCTGGGCGGTGCCAAAAGGGCCGCCGACGGAATTGCGCGAGGCGCGGCTGGCGATGCACGTGGAAGATCATCCGCTGGCCTACGAAAAATTTGAGGGCACGATCCCAAAAGGAAATTATGGCGGCGGGACCGTCATGGTATGGGATTACGGCCTCTACGACGACATTACCGGAAACGCGGCGGCCGCTTTCCACGCGGGCAAAATGCACGTCGTGCTCCAAGGCCAAAAGCTGAAAGGCGAGTGGATTCTGGTAAAGGACAAACGGGAGCCGGAGAGCAACAAATGGCTGTTGATCAAAGCGGGCGAATCGATGAAGCCGATCTCGAAAAAAATAGACGACACCTCAGCTATTTCCGGTCGGCCGATGGCGAAGATCGCCACGGATAATGACGCGCAATGGAAAAGCAGCCGTCCCGCCGCTACGAAGACGCGCAAACAGAGCCTGCCAAAAGAGCCCGAGGAGAGCCCGAAATTCGTCGAACCCATGCAGTGCAAGGCGGTGACAAAACTGCCGACGGAAGCGCACTGGACCTTCGAGATAAAATTCGATGGCTACCGCTGCATCGCGGTGAAGAAAGGGAAGGTGGTCACGTTATTTTCCCGAAACGAGAAGAAGCTAAACGATCGCTTCCCGAATTTGGTCGAAGCACTCGTTAGCCTAGAGCACGATTGCACGCTGGATGGTGAGATCGTGGCACTGGACGATGCCGGGCGGCCTTCTTTTCAACTACTCCAAAACACTATCGGGCGTCCGCTGTCGGTTAAATTTTACATCTTCGATTTACTCAATCGCGACGGGGAGAATCTCTGCGGCCGGCCGATTGAGGCGCGGCGCGCGTTGCTGGAAGAATTACTGCCGGAGGTCGGCGATCCGCTCCGTCTTTCCCCATTGCTGGAAGCGCCGCCCGGGCAGGTGCTCGAAGCGGTTCGTAAACTTGGACTCGAAGGCGTGGTCGGGAAAAAACTCGGCTCGTTTTATGAGCCGGGTCGGCGCTCGGGCGCATGGATTAAACAGCGCGCCAACCAGTCGCAGGAATTTGTCATTGGCGGATACGTTCCCGGCACGCACGGCTTCGATTCGCTCCTAGTGGGTGTCTACGAAGAGAAACGGCTAACGTTCGTCGCGAAGGTGAAGGACGGGTTCGTGCCGCGACTGCGCGACGAAGTTTTCGCGAACTTCAAGCACCTGCGCGCGCCGGATTGTCCGTTCGTTAATCTTCCGGAAAAGAAAAACGCCCGACGCGGCGAAGCGATCACGGCGGAGAAAATGGGGGAGTGTCGCTGGCTTAAAACAAAGTTGATCTGCGAGGTTGGCTTCGTGGAATGGACCGATGCCGGCAATTTGCGGCACGCCAAATTCCTCGCCATGCGCGATGACAAGAAAGCGGCGGCGGTTGTGCGCGAGACGCGAGATTAATCGAGCGGCGGCGCTATTTTGCGTTGGTGCCGTTGCGCGATTTCGCTTTGCGCGCGCCGCTGCGGTTTCGTTTCACGCGCGTCGGCAAAACCATCCCTTCGTCACCGCGGATGAATTCCTCCGTCTTCGTCCGCGCTTCGTCGTCGGTAAATTGCACCGGTGGCGACTTCATGAAATAGCTCGAAGGCGCGACAAGCGAACCGGAGATCTTGCGATCGAGCGCCAGCTTCGCGCAACGGATCGCGTCCATCACCACGCCGGCGGAGTTCGGCGAATCCCACACTTCCATCTTCATCTCGCAGTTGATCGG
>JBDUAE010000395.1:0-2379 GCA_040004805.1 Chthoniobacterales bacterium
AAAGGTGCGCGTTACCTTTTTATTTTTCCGCGTTCGAACGCGCCTTTCGTCGAGGAAATTGTCCAATATCTCCAGGCTAGATTGAGCGCGCCTTCCGTCTCGGAGGAGCACGAAAACGAGCGGGAACCGGCCCTGCAAACCTAGCTGAAGAAAACACTCGAGCTTTCGGCGATGGCTACTGCTGCCGATCGCTACGCCCAAATTCGGACGTGCGGCCGGGTTCGCGAACCTGCTCTCTTTGCCACCCCGCGCCATCCGAACGAACTCGAGTTGCAAGCGCGCTGGTTTGCCGGGGATTTCGGCCGCCATTTCCGCACTGCCTGCGGAAAGCAGATCGAGGTCGTGCAATTCGGCACTTGGAACCGGGAAGCCGGCCCGGATTTCCAAGATGCCGCCGTCCGCTGCGACAATGGCGAAGTCACCCGGGGCAGCATCGAATTCGATCTCTCCGATCGGAACTGGGAAACTCATGGGCACGCCATCAATCGCGCCTTCGAGGACACCATTTTGCACGTCTTCGTGCAGGCGAGCGACCACACTTTTTTTACGCGCACGCGTTCGCACCGCAACGTCCTGCAGGTGCGAGTGGATCCGAGAAAATTAGCCGACACCTTCGCCAGCAATCTGCCCCTGGCTCGGCCCGGCCGTTGCCAGGCTCCGCTGCGCGAGTTGCCGGAGGCACGCGTCCGCAGCGTGATCGAAGGCGCGGCTCGCTTCCGTTTTCAGCGCAAGGCCAACCGCCTTCGCACCATGATCGAGTGCCACGGCGTCGACGAAACCCTCTTTCAGGAATTAGCGGCCGCGCTCGGCTATAAGCAAAACAAACTCCCCTTCACCCTTCTGGCGCAGCGCCTCACGCTCGCCACTCTCCGGGCTCACCGCTCCGAAGCGGAGGCTCTTCTCTTCGGGGTTGCCGGATTTCTGCACGAGCCCGACCTCGCCGTTTACGAAGCCGGCACGCGCGTCTATTTGCGCCAGCTTTGGGATCAATGGTGGCCGCACCGCGATGCCCTCGAACGGATTCGTTTGGCAGCAGACCTTTGGCGCTTGAGCGGGGCTCGTCCCCTTAATCACCCCCAGCGCCGCCTCGCCGCCCTGGGCCAGATCGCCGCCCAATGGCCCGCTCTCCTCCGCTCGTTAGGCGAAGCTGAGCCGGGACCGGCTCTACGCCGTTTCCTGCTCGATCTCGATCACCCTTATTGGAGCCATCACTACACGCTCACCTCGGAACCAACCGCGAAACCGATGGCGCTGGTAGGCGATTCCCGGGTGGCAGAGATTCTGGCCAACGTCGCGCTCCCTTTCCTCGCCGCGCGCGGCTCGGAAGTCTGGGACAGCTTTATGAAACTACCCGCGCGACTTAGCAATCGCCGCCTCGAAACCGCCGTCACCCGCCTCTTCGGAGGGAACGCGCAAGGCCGCGCCTTCACCCGCACCGTCGCGCAGCAACAGGGCCTTTTGCAGATTTACGAGGATTTCTGTTTGCAGGATAATTCCGATTGCGCTCACTGCCCGTTCCCTGAGCAAATGCGGCAATGGAGCTGATGCCGACTTCTTTTGCCAGCGAGCATCCCCGTGGTCGCCACCGCGGCCGGGCGCAAACGTCGTACAACTCCACCCGACTCTCCGCAATTGAACGTTGGACGATTTGTCGTGGGACGTTCATAAACTCTCGCATGAAACGCGCCACCCCTGCCCTGACGGCATTCACCTTGATCGAATTGCTCATCGTCATCTCCATCATCGCCGTTTTGATGGGCATCGCCTTTCCGGTTTTTCAAGCGGTGCAGGAGTCCGCCAAGAAGGTTCAGGCCAAGAATGATCTCGTGCAGATCGTCACGGCAGTGAATGCCTTCTATACCGAGTACGGGAAATACCCGCTGCCGACGGGAACCTCCGGCGAGGAATACGTCTACGGTTCCTCGGGCAGCACCAAGATCCTCTTCGACTCCCTTCGAGGCTTGGACCCCACGGCAAACCCTCGGCAAATCGAGTTTATCAAGCCGCCAGACGCCAAGGACCAAGCCAATCCGCGCGGAGGAATGGGGATCACTGACGGCCAGTTCTACGATCCCTGGAGCAAACCGTATCTGGTAAGTATCGACGCCGATTACAACAACGAAGTGACCAATCCTTACACGAGCAATGCCGGTGCCGTTCCGCGCTTGCGCGCCGGCGTCATCGCGTGGTCGCTAGGCAAGGATAAAGCTGGGGCGAGCCCAACCGGCGGCGACAAAAAATCGGGAGTTTTTGCCGACGACATTATCTCCTGGCAGTGATCCCCGCTTGCCAATCCGCCCTCCGACATCCACAATTCGGACTTCTCTCGCGGGTGTAGTTCAATGGTAGAACGCCAGCTTCCCAAGCTGGACACGAGGG
>JBDUAE010000396.1:0-2377 GCA_040004805.1 Chthoniobacterales bacterium
CGCGCGCGACGCAGCGGAAAGATCGCAAACGCGCGCCGGTGCCGAACGCGGCCATTGTCGGCTACACGAATGTGGGGAAGTCGTCGCTTTTGCGCCGGCTGACGGGGGCGGAGGTTTTCATCGAGGACAAACTTTTCGCCACGCTCGACACGACCACGCGCAAGATCGCGTTGCCGAATAAGCAGCCGCTTCTTTTAACCGACACGGTTGGCTTCGTGCGCAACCTGCCTCATCAACTGGTGGAAGCCTTCAACGCCACGCTGGAAGAGGCGGCGGTCTCCGATTTCCTCATTCACGTGCTCGACGCCTCGCAGCCGGAAGTGATGGAATTTTACAACACCACCATGCGCGTGCTTTCCGATCTCGGCGCGGAAACGAAGCAGATGCTGGTGGTCTTTAACAAGGTGGACAAGGTGAGCGACATTGATGAGCTGGCCGCGTTGCGTCGTCATTTTCCGGATGCGGTTTTCGTGTCGGTGCAGACCGGGGAAGGGATGGAAGAACTGATCGAGCGGATTTCGGAATTCGTCGCCCGCGGCACGATGACAATCGAGCTGAACCTGCCCGCAGCGCGCACTGACCTGCTGGCGCGCCTGCATCGTGACGGCACGGTGAACGAGGTGCGATACGAAGGCGAGCAGACGCAGGTGAGCGCGACGATTCCGACGCGCTCGCTGGATGTCTTTGCGCCGTTCCTGGCCTTGCCCGTCGCGACCACGGAAGCGCAACCAGTGCCCGAAGCCTAACGAGCAGGCTCGGCGGCGTCGACCTGGGCCGCAGTTTCCGCCTGGTCCACGCCGAGCGCAGTCAAACCAAACGAGTAATCGAAAGCGACTTCGTGCAGCCGATCGAAACGCCCGGACGCGCCGCCGTGGCCGGCTTCGAGATTGATCTTGCAGAGGAGCGGATTTTCATCGGTCTTCAGCGCACGCATCTTGGCGGCGAACTTGGCCGGCTCCCAGTACGGCACCTGGCTGTCGTTGAGCGAGGTGAAAAGGAGCATGGTCGGGTAATTCTTCGCCGTGATGTTGTCATACGGACTGTAGGTTTTCATGTAGTCGTATTCCTTTTTCACGGTCGGGTTGCCCCACTCGATGTATTCTTCAGTCGTTAGGGGCAGGGTCGCGTCGGACATCGTGTTCATAACATCGACGAACGGGACCTGCAGGATGGCAACTTTCGCCACGTCCGGCTTGAGATTGATGGTCGCGCCGATGAGCAATCCGCCCGCGCTGCCGCCCTGGATGAGGAGCCGTTCGTGCGTCGTATATTTTTTCTCCACCAGATAATCGGCGCAGGCGATAAAGTCGGTGAAGGTGTTCCGCTTCGTCATCATACGGCCATCATCGTGCCAGGCTTCGCCGAGCTCGCCGCCGCCGCGGATGTGCGCGATGGCGTAGATGACGCCGCGATCGAGGAGCGAGATGCGGGTGGAGGAAAACGACGGATCGATCGAGATGCCGTAGGAGCCGTAGCCGTAGAGCCAGCCGGGTGCTTTGCCGTCGAGCGCGACGTCTTTTTTGCGGACGATATCGAGCGGGATTTCCTTGCCGTCCTTCGCGGTGGCGTGGACGCGCTCGACTACGTACTGCGCGGGATCGTAGCCGCCGAGGATCTCGGTTTGCTTGAGCAGTTTCTTCTCGCCGGTCGCAATATCGTACTCATAAACGCTCGGCGGCGTGACGGGCGATTCGTATTTGAAGCGGAAGGTGTTGGTGGTGAATTCGGGGTTGAAGTCGCCGCCGGCGAGATAAGCGGGCTCCGGCAGTTCGATGTGCTTCGAGGCTTTGTTTTCGTAGTCAGTGATACGGAAACCGACCAAGCCTTCCGCGCGTTCTTCGACGGCCGCGTGGTCGGAAAACGTCTCGAAATCTTCAATCGTGACACCGGGTTTGGTGGCGATGAATTCCTTCCAATTCTTGGCACCCGGCGAGGCAACTGGCGCAGTCACGACGCGATACTCTTTCGCGCCGTCGTTCGTGCGAATATAGAAAAGGTCGCCGCGATGTGACGGAAAATATTTGATCTCGTTCCGGCGCGGTGCCAGCACCTGCCAATCGCCGGCCGGCTTGTCGGCTGTTAAAAAACGAAACTCCGTTGTGCGACTGCTTCCGCTGCCGAGGAAGACGAATTTCAGATCGCGCGAGCGTTCCAGTTCGAGATTGAAGAGCTCGTCTTTCTCCTCGTAAAGCGCGGTCGGTTTGGCCTCGCCGAGACTGTAACGCCAGAGCTGGTTGTTCCGTTTCGCGGCGTTTTGCGTGATGTAGAAAATGGTCTTGTTATCCGCGGCCCACGCTAGATCGGCGACTTTGCCGATGGGCGTTTTCACGTCCTCGCCGGTGGCGAGATTCTTCAGGTGGAAATCGTAATCGCGGTG
>JBDUAE010000085.1:0-7892 GCA_040004805.1 Chthoniobacterales bacterium
ACGGTTTCTTTCCACGCGCCTTTCGCCGAGATCGCGGAGAAATTCGTCGCCACTCGCATCAATTATATTTACGTGCTCGCGGGCGAGCGTTTTCTGGGCGCGGTTTCGCTCCACGACATCAAGAATTACCTGAACTCGCCCGATCTCGCCGCGCTCGTCATCGCCGGCGATATCCTGCGCGATGGCTTCCCGTTTCTCCGTCCAGACGCGACCTTGAATGAGGCGCTGGAAAATTTTAGCCGACATGAAGGCGAGAGACTTCCGGTGGTCAGTCCCTCGGAGGGCGGAAAGTTGCTCGGGAGTATCGCCAAGACCGACATCATCCTGGCACTGGCCGGGAGCACAAATCGGTCGGCCACGACCGTGGGCAAAGCGGAATGAGCGGAATTTTGCTTTAGCGAAGCGACCGAGATACACCTACGCTGCGAGCGAAAGGTTCTCCCTCCATGAAGCAAGGCTCCGAGCAAACTCAGACCAATCCTCTGCGCGAGGGCATCGTGGCGCGAAGTGTGCCGGATGCGTGCACGATCGTGATCTTCGGCGCGACCGGCGATTTGACTCATCGAAAGCTCATCCCGGCACTCTACAATATTGCGGCGGATGGCGAATTGCCGCCTCAGGTCGCGGTCGTAGGCGTGGCGCGGCGGAAAAAGACCGACGACGATTTCCGCACCGAAATGGGCGAGGCCGTCCGAAAGTTTTCCCGGCAAACGGTGCGGGACGAAATCTGGGATGGCTTCGCCAAGTCGCTCTATTACCACGTGAGCGAATTTGCCGACGCCGCCGGCTACAAAAGTCTTGGGGAACGCCTCGCGCAGATCGAAAAAGAGCGCGGCATCGGGAGCAATCGGCTTTTTTATCTGGCGGTGGCGCCGGACCAATTCGAACCCATTCTCGAGAACATCAAGGCCGCCGGGTTAAACAAAACGGCAGACGGCTGGTCCCGCGTGATCGTGGAGAAACCGTTTGGAACCGATCTGGCCTCGGCCGAGAAATTAAATCGGCTGGTGCATCGCGCCTTCCCGGAACAGAGCACGTATCGGATCGATCATTTTCTCGGAAAAGAGACGGCGCAAAATATTTTGGTGCTGCGTTTCGCGAACGCGATTTTCGAACCGCTCTGGAACACGCGCTACATCGATCACGTCCAGATCACGGCCGCGGAAACGCTGGGAGTAGAAGGGCGCGCCGGTTATTACGAAGGCGCAGGCGCGCTGCGCGACATGGTGCAGAATCATCTTCTGCAATTGCTCTGCCTCGTGGCGATGGAACCGCCGACTGATTTAGGCGCGGACAGCATTCGTGATGAGAAGGTGAAGGTGGTGCGTTCGCTCCGGCATTTCCGCAGCGAGGAGGTGGGCGCAAACGTGGTGCGTGGGCAGTACGCGGCGGGCGCGATCGCGGGGAAACCGGCGCCCGGTTATCGCGAGGAGGAAAACGTGAAGCCGGGATCGAACACGGAGACGTTCGTCGCGCTCCGGTTGCGGATCGACAACTGGCGCTGGGCCGATGTCCCAATTTATGTGCGCGTGGGAAAACGGCTGCCGAAATCGGGCACGGAGATTTCGGTGCATTTCAAAAAGGCGCCGTCGGTTCTTTTCAACAAAGAATCGCAGGCGCTCGATCACAACGTGCTCGTGATCCGGATTCAGCCGGACGAAGGCATCTCGCTCCGGATGCAAGCCAAGGTGCCGGGCACGAGTTTCCGGATCGAACCGGTGAAGATGGATTTCCATTACGGGACCTCGTTCGGGAAGGCGAGCCCGGAGGCCTACGAGCGGCTTTTGCTCGATGCCATGAGTGGGGATGCGACGCTGTTCGCGCGGAGCGACGAGGTCGAACAGGCGTGGGCCTTCATCGACGTGATCGAAGAGGCCTGGCAGGCGTCCGAAAATCAGCCGACACTTTTCCAATATCCGGCGGGCTCGTGGGGTCCGGATGAAGCGGACGATCTTCTGGCACGCGACGGGCGCGCGTGGCGGAGATTGTGATGAACGCGCTGCGACCAATGGAAGCGAACGCCCCTGGATCCGTCATCCTGAGCCGCGCAGACGGTCGAAGGATCTCACAGTCGCGAATGACGCGTTGGGGGAAATCCAGCGTGGCGCGCAGAGTGGCATTCGAGTCGTTGGCTGCTCGCGTGCCGTCGGCGCGGGTGGGAGATCTCTCGGCCGTCTTCGCGGCTCCGGACGACAAACGTGACGCGCTCCCTGATTCCTCGCTCCTATGAACGCGGTTACGGAAACTTTCGCCGCCGGGATGCCGGTGGAGATCGGGCAGATCGAACGGGAGCTGAAAAAGCTTTGGGACCAGGGCGGCGAGATGATGACGCGCGCCTCGCTCATGAATCTCGCGGTCTACAGCGAACAGCCGGATTCGTTGGCGTCGAATACCCAGATCGTGGCGGAAATTGCGGACGACCATGCGTGCCGCGCGATCGTGATCGCGGGGAATCCGGAGCAGCGAGAGGATCGGGTGGAGGCGTGGATCACAGCGCATTGCCACGTCAGCGGCGCCGGCAGCCGACACATTTGCTCCGAGCAAATTTCATTCTCGCTTGGTGGCTCGTTTGCGCGGCTCTTGCCGAATATCGTTTTCTCTCATCTCGATTCCGATCTGCCCTTTTATTTTTGGTGGCAGGGCGAATTTCACGATCCGATGGACCCGCAACTTTGGACGCGGGTAGATCGGCTGATTTTCGACAGTCACGACTGGGAAAATTTTGATGAGCAAATTCAGCTCGTGGATGGCGCGCGGGCGGAATCGAATCCGCGCATGATCTTGTGCGATTTGAATTGGACCCGGCTGGTCCATTTTCGACTCGGGCTTGCACAATTTTTCGATCAACCGGCCTGCCTCGCGCGCCTCGCAGAAATTGACCGGGTGGAGATCGAATTCGAGCCTGAGTATCGCTCGACCGCGGTCCTGCTCGTGGGATGGCTTTCGGCGCAATTGGGATGGATGCCCGGTGACGCGACCGGGAATGAGCCGTGGTGCGTGACAGATCCGTGTGGTCGCGCGGTGTCGGTACGCCTGGAGGAGAAAGCCGGCGATCCCGTGGGCCGGTGCAGCGTTTTCTGCGGCGACACCGAGTTTCGAGTCGTGAATCCGAAGGGCGCCGATCTCATCCAGATTTCGCATCACGTGGCCGGTAAAGAACGGATGCACAAACTGATGCCGGCCGGGGGTTCCGGGCCGGTGGCGCTGATGCGCGAGGAATTGATGCGCGGCGGAACGCATCGGATTTACCTGCGCGCGGTCGAGGCCGTGCGCCCGTGGCTTTAGCCGACAGGTGTCGGCTATTTTTCTACAAATCTGCGACCGGAACTGCGGGTTCGATTTCCGCCGGGGCGTAGACCTGCGGTTGCTGCAGCAACTCCGGATCTTGCATGCGTGAATCGTAAACTTCGGACCACGTCTGCTGATTCATCGAACACATCGGAACGGCTTCCCATTCACCGTTGCGTTTGACCGCGCCCTTGAAGACGCAGGAGTCGAGTCGCGCCTTGATCACCGGATCGTGATCGGCCTGCGCCACCTGTTTTGCATCCATGAAATTATGCATCCCGACGCCGAGCGTGTGAACCTGCCCGCGGAGGAGCGATTGAAAAATCTCGCCCGGCGCCTTCCGCGAGGTGATGTAGCGCAGCATCTGGAAAACGATGCGCGTGGCCAAAATCGGATGCTTGAATAATACGCCGGCGAGGCGGTAGGCGGGCGTGCCGGCATCGTCATTCACGAGGGAGAGACCGCCAATTTTTGCCAGCACTTCGCCGAGCAGCACGTCGAATTTCTTATCGTCCGGCAGGAGTGGAAAATATTTCCCCGAGGGGCGCGCGATCAGGAGCGAAGCCCAACTATTGCAATCCGGGTGCCCGAAAATCGAGACGTCGCGGCGCAGCGGCAATCCGACACCGTCGCAAATTTTTTCCCAGACATCTGCGGAAGTGATGGGGCGCTGCGAGAAAATAGTGCGCCCCGTATCGGCTTCTGGCTGGAAGCTGAGCATGCGCCAGATGTAACTGCGGCTCGCGTCGGCTAAATACCAGCGGATCACTTCCGGGACGTCATCGATGTTGCGCCGGGTAACGGTAAAACTGAGCGCGTACTCGAGAATGAACCCGGTCTTCTCGCGAATCCGCAACGCCAAATCGGTGAACGCTTGCCGCACTGGATGGAGGTCGGCTTCACATTGGATTCGGCCAATCGGATAGCCGTGGCGCCCAGCCTGCGTCATATCCACGTGGACCGAAATCTGGCGCAGCCCACCTTCTACGACGAGGCGCTCCAAGTACTGCGGCTGCTCGATTAAAGTCTGGCCGTGCGTCATCAGCATCGGAATCGAGCCGACAGAATAGGCATAACGAATGATCTCGATCAGCTCGTCGGCACGCCCGGATTTCCAATAGGCGTCCGCGACATCACCACCAGTAATTTGCAATCCGCCACCCGGACCTTGGAAACGCCGATTCGCATCGATCTGCTCCTTCACCTGGTCCAGTGACGGAATGGGAATCTGATTCGCATTTTTCGGCAGATAACAATGCGTGCAGTGAAACGAGCAATAACTGGCGCCGAGCGTGAACCCACAGTGAGTCAGGTGCCGCCCGGAAATCTGGTTGTTCGTCTGCAGCTCGCGCGGGAGTGATTCCCAACGTTCTTTTAAGACCCGAGCTTTCTCCTCCACGATGGGATGGCGAAAGGCGTGCCAGCGTTGCTGCCAGCGGGAAGGACGCGGAGCGACTTCGACGTTGAGTGCGACCATGAGGGACCTTACTTCACCTCGTTCAGAGACCAATTGTACTTCTGATAACTGATTTTGGCGCCGTCTGGGATCGGCTTGGAGCGGCGTTTATTGATGAAGGCAACGGGACCGCCGTCTTTGAAATCGTCCTTATACCAATCGAAAATCTGCGAAAGCTCCGCGGTTTTTCCATCGACCGATAAGCGCACGCCCTTTTCTGAATTCACAAAAGCCGTGGAAAGCCGGTCGAATTGTGCGTCCAGCTTGCCCGCGTCGAACGCTTCCCGGTTTAACGGCGGGCAACTCCGGCTGGCGCAGTTGAGGGCGAAATGGACGTTCGGATTGCTGAATTTTCCACGGATAGTCTCCTTCTCGAGCGAGTTAAAGCTGGTTTGCTGACCGGCCACCTTGATGCGTTTGCTCGTGAAAAAAGTGAACAACAGGTCTTTGACGCTGCTGGTGGGATACTTTTCCAGCGCCTCGTGCAAAATCCACGCGTTGTAGGCATTGATATAAAACGCGAGCTGTTCTTTCGAGCCGAGCGAGGAAATTTTCTCCTGCGCGATTTCGTCCACCACTGTCTGTAATGCTTTCAAATCCGCCGGTGATTTTTTCCATTCCGAATAGCGAACACCGTTTGCAGTGACGTATTTCCCGAGGAGACGATTGTAATCCGAGACCCACCCCGAGGTTTCAGCGGACACCATCTGGACCACCCCCAGCCAGAGACAAACAGCGACCAAAATGCGAGGGAACGGTTTCATTTGGAAGAGTTCGCACCCGAAAGCTGACGGCGGCAAGCGTATTTTATCATGCCGGTAATGCGCGGAGCAGCCTGGAATGGATTCAATTTCCGTCCACCACCTGCGGCACGAAGAGGAAAAGGGGCTGCCGCCAGCTTTTCTGGAGTCGACATAAAAACGCGAAAATCGGGTCCAACCAGCCGCGAAAGGCCCTTGGGTGAAAACCAATTCCGTATCCTGCACGACTCCTGCTTCCTACCCCCTCAGCATGCCCTCTCGGGATTTCTTTGTCTTTTGCACGTCGCTCAGCCCGACCGAGCTCCGGGCGGTCGGCACGCTCTCGCAGGTGCGTCACCTCGGGAAAGGCGAAACCATCTATCCGGCGGGCGAGCCCGCCGATGAGTTTTTCATCATCAATCGCGGGATCGTCCACCTCGTTCCCGCGGCCGCACAGGGCGTGGCCGCTTACCTGAAGCGCGGAGATATTTTTGGCGATATCGAGGTTTTAACCGATCGGCCACGCCTTGATCGCGCGACGGCTCAGGAAGCCGCTAGCCTCCAGTGCTTTGGCCGGGAGCAACTCCCCGAGCTGATGCGTCAGGTACCGTCTTTTTGTCGGTTTCTTTGCGAGGATCTGGCCCGCCGGCTCATAAAATCCAGAGATCCCACGGACCTACCGGATAATGGCCTCGAACTCAGCGGCAATTTGCTGAACTTCGACCTCGTGGCGGTCTATCAGACCATCATGCAATCGACCCAAACCGGCGTCCTGAGCATCGTTAGCGACAGTGGGGAATCGATCGCAAAGCTTCATTTTTCCGACGGACAGCCGATCTCGGGCCGTTTTCAGCACCTCACGGGGGAGGATGCCTTCTGGCAACTCTTCCTCGCGGACGACTTGCGCGGCACGTTTTCCTTTTCGTCCACCGCTCAAGCCGCCCTCCCAGGTGTCCGATCGATTAATCGGCCCGCCAACGATATGCTGTTCGCAGCTATGCAATTTTGGGACGAATTCCAAGCCCTGAAAGACGAGTTGCCGCCCTCGTCCGTCTACGAAATGCGCGAGCCGGATTTCCTCGCCAAACCCTCCAAACGCGCCATTTCCGCCATCGCCATGGCCGAGGTGCGGCGTTGTTTTTCGGAACGGAAACGCGCGATCTCAGACCTCTTCCCCGCGTGCACGGTTTGCGAACTTAAGATTTTCCAAGCCGTGCAGGAATTGGTGCGCAGCGGACATTTAGGCTTGGCCGGCGCGGCCAAGCCGCAGAGTGTCGTCTAACGATGAAACCGATCGCGCTCGTTCTCGCCTTGGCCATGACTCTGAGCGGATGCTCATTTTCAAAGGAAGGCCGGCAGAAACACGCCTACGAAAAATACGTCCGTAAATCGAGCACCGCTCGCCAGAAACAGCGTTCGAAATTTCACAACGGCCATCCGCAAATGCCGGTTTCCCCGATGCCGAGCGAACCCGTGCGGAGCACCTCCTCCGGCCCCGAAGCCGCCACTTCCGGCGACGCCCACTAAATCATTCAGCGGTTTCCGTCGGTGGTCGCTGCACCGGAATCGGCGTCCCAGTTTCGTCCACGGCCACGTAGATGAAAACGCCGCGGGTGACGCGGTCCACTCGTCCGTGCATGAACCGGCGCACCCATACTTCCACCGGAATCTTCATCGAGGTGCGGCCGATTTTCTCCACCCAGGCGTAACAGGCCACGGTATCCCCCACCCTCACCGGCGCGAGAAACGACATCCCCTCCATCGCCACCGTCACCACCCGCGCCTGCGCCGTCTTCGCGGCCAGAATTCCGCTCCCTAAATCCATTTGCGACATCAGCCAGCCGCCAAAAATATCGCCATTCGGATTCGTATCTTTCGGCATCGCGATGGTTTGGATAACGAGTTCGCCCTGCGGTTTCTCCATAGAGGAAAGATTCTAACGAGCTGCCCTCACAAGACGAGCATGCAATCGCCGTAGCTGTAAAAGCGGTAGCGCTCCCGGATCGCCTCCGCGTAGGCTCGCAGCACAAATTCTCGACCGGCGAACGCGCTGACCAGCATCAGCAGAGTAGAACGCGGAAGATGGAAATTTGTTAGCAGCGCATCCACTTGCGCGATGCGCTGCGGAGGACGCAGGAAAATCCGCGTCGCTCCTTCCTGCGCCTGCAATTTACCCGCAGCATCGCGCACGGCGGCTTCCAAAACGCGAACGGTCGTCGTGCCGACCGCGATGACGCGCGCCGCGGCATTGATCGCCTCCGCGGCTTCCGGTGAAATCGAATACCGCTCTTCATGCATCGCGTGCTCCGCCAACGTCTCCGTTTTCACCGGGGCGAAAGTGCCCGTGCCCACGTGGAGCGTCACGAATGTGTGGGGCAACTGCGCGAGAATTCCGGGCGTAAAGTGCA
>JBDUAE010000086.1:0-7884 GCA_040004805.1 Chthoniobacterales bacterium
AGGCTGGCCACGGAAACGCCGGCATTAAGGTCGAGATAACGGCGGCCATCGAGATCGATCAGGGTAGAGCCTTCGCCTCGAGCGATTGAGAGCTCGGAAACGAGCGCGATGGTTTGCAGACCGGGCGCGATGAATTCCTGCTCGGCGTGGAAAAGCGCGCGCGTGCGAGTGTCGGTTTGATTAAGGGATTCAGTCAGCATGGAGACGGCGGAGGATGAGCTCAGCGATCGCAGGCGCGGCCGCTTCGCGACAGGGCGCGAATGAAGGCCAATCATTCAGATCGATCAAGGTCAATTCCCCCGTGGGGGCAACGATGACATCTCCGCCGAAAATATCGAGTCCGGCGACACGGGCCGCCTGTGCGGCCAGGCTCCGCAGTTCTGCCTCGCTCAACGGATACGGTTCGGCCGTACTCGAGTAAAACCAGTGGAAGAAGTCGCTTTCCCCGACGCCGTAGAATTTGATTTCGTCGCCGGCGCGATGCGTTTGCAAGACCGCCTGCGCAATCCCGCGGCGCGCGAACCCGTTCAGCCCGGCCGCCAGCGCGGCCTCGGAATCGACCCGCTGCACATCCGCCGCCACGCTCGCGTGCACGTCTCCGCGTTTTAACCAAATCCCGTCGGCGGGCTGGAGGGAGTGACGCGTGGAGTTTGTCGAGAGCAATTCGGTCGGCGGAAAACTGAGGGCGGCGCTTTGCATCAGCGCGGGCAGACGATCGCGGTGCGTGTTCAGGGCGGCTTGCGGGCGATTGACGATGCGTGCGCCGGACTTCTCCCAATTAAGTAATTCTTCCAAGGCCGATTTCCCCTGAAGCATCGAAAAGACGAGGTCGGCTGAAGGTTGCTTCGCGCCCACTTCCGGAGATCGAAGATCCACTGCGCACCCGCGTTTCCGCAGACAATCAGCCACCGCTTCGAGAATAAGCACATCGTTCGAAGCGTGGCGACCGGGCGAAAATTCCTCCTCGCGGTAGAGTCCGAGGAGCCGTTTCACGATTGCGCGCTCCGGAGAAAAGCTTCCGCGGTCGCGATATCGGCCGGGCGATCGACATCGATTGAGCGCGCAATCGGGATGCCGTCGATGCGGTAGCCACGATCGAGCAGCCTACCGAGGAACATTCGTAAAGCGGTCAGGCCATCGTTTCGCGCGGCTTCCGCTTCGCGTAAAATCGAAGCGCGGACAAGATAGATGCCCGCCGTGGCGAACTCGGAAGGCGAGGCAGAGGAACCGAGCGCGACGACCCGTGATTCGTCAGGCGCGAGGCGAGCGAGTAACGGTTTTTCATCTTCACCGGGTGAAGTCAGCGCAAGCGTGACATCGGCGGCGCCGGCGGCGTGCGCGGCGCGGAGAAAGCGCGAATAGGTTTGCGGCTGCGTTATGGTGTCGACCGTGGAAAGCAAAAAGGGTCCGTCGGTGCCGTCAGTAGCCAGCGTTTCCACCAAGTGCAGAAAAGTATGCATCGAGGATGGCGTCGTTTTGACGATCCAATGCATTGGGAACGGCCACGTCAGCGGCGCAATCTGCTCGCGCACCGCGAGCGAATCCTGATTGATCAGGATCACAACTTCAGATACTCCGGCTTGGCCTAACGAGTGCAGGACATGTTCGATTAAAGTTCGGCCGTGCACTTTCGCGAGCGGCTTGAGTGGATTCGCCGCGCTTTGCAGGCGTTCGCCGCGACCGGCCGCAAGAATGCCGGCTTTCATGGCAGATAGTCGGCTAATTCCGCGAGATGGCGTAAGCGCAAATCGACCAGCGAAACGTCGGGGCATTCGCGTTTGGTTTCTCCTTCGAGCCAGGCCGTCTTCATTCCGATTTGCTTTGCTGGCACAATGTCGCGCTCAAAGGAGTCGCCTACCATCATCGTCTCCGCCGGTGGGACAGCTATTTTTTCGGAGGCGTGGAGAAAGATTGCGGGGTCAGGTTTGAAAAGGCCGACGCGTCGCGAATCAACGATGAGGGAAAGAAACGGCCTGTAGCCAAAATCGTCACAGAGCCGGTCGACGTTCCCGCATCCGTTCGAAACCACGCCCAGCTCAAAACCGCGCTGGGCCAGGGCTGCGAGCAGACGCGCATTTGCGGCCGCGGCTGCGCGCACGGGTGCGATGAAACCCTTTACGAGATTCCGCGCGAGATTACTACTCGTTAGGCCAAGATGATCGAGCTGCCATTTCACATGCAGCTCGATCATTTGGGTAAAACTGGCCGAGGCCATCGCTTCGTCGCTGGCTGAAAGACGTTCCGCTTCGTCGAAGGCGGCGCGGATTGTTTCGCGCGGAAGTTCGATAAAGAAGCTTCGGTAGAGCATAAGAAAGCGCTCGAGCCAATGGACGCCGTCGCCGTCAAGCGTGCCGCCCATGTCAAAAAGAACCGCACGAATCATGTCAGCCGTTGGTGAGGAATTTGCGGTCCTTCTGGCGCTGCCAGAACCAAAGAGCCATCAGCGCCAGATTCATGGGAAGAAGAATAAAGGCAAAAAACAAGTCGATCCGATGGAACCAGGCCAGCACGCCGATAACGTAGAAGCGCGTGTTGTCTCCGAGCAAATTCCAACTGCGTACCGGCCAGTAAAAAAACTTTCGATAACGGGCGCGATCTTCCTCGCGCACTTTGCCATCGTTCGCACGCGACGCGATCTGCGCCTCGACTTCGCCATGCCGTCCGTTGAGCGCGTGCTGCAATCCAAGATAGCGATCGTAAAGCCAGGCGATAATTGGCGATTCGATCTTCGCCGGATCGTCGCGCAGCACGATTCCTTTCACCACAAAAGCGACATAGTGATGGCGATGATATTCGTACATCTGCGCTTGCGCGATATTCGAGATCACGGTTAACGCGAGGAGCAAAAAGATCTCGCTGCCGGCTCCGCGTTGCAGTAATCCCGCGGTTAGGGCGAGGTAAAGAACCGCGTAAACCACATAGCCAATCGCGCCATCGAGCACGCGGCCAAGCTCCGTCACTCGGCCAGTGAGACGCGCGAGCTGGCCGTCGGCGGAATCGAGGATGCTGTAGATAATAAGGAGGACGAACGCGGGAATCCCGAGCCTTTCGTCGTAGAGCAGTGCTCCGCCGACCGCGCCCACCAACATGCTCGCGAGCGTCACCTGGGTTGGCGATATCCCGAGCGCGGCAGCCGGGCGCGCGACCAGGATCCCAAGCGGACGAAAGAAATAAACGTCCGCCAGTTCCTCGATTTCACGGGCCTGGAAGGCGAGGCCGCGCGCCGGAGTAGATTGGCCTTTCGGAGGCGTCACAAGGCCGATGCTAGTACGCAGTTTGTCGGGTAGTGCAAAATCATTTCCGCCTTGCGCCATGGGTGGCGTCCGCTCAAATCAAAGTAGCCGTGTCTCAGATCGAAATCACTCCCGTCGCCTCGTCGGCGGAGCGCGATGCCTTCATCAAATTCCCCTGGCGAATCTATGAAAACGATCCGGTCTGGGTTCCGCCGCTCATCCTCGAGCGCCGGGATTTTCTCGATCGTAAAAAGCATCCGTTTTACCAGCATGGCGACGCCGCCCTTTTCCTCGCCCGGCGCGGAGACGAAATCGTCGGCCGGATCATGGCGAGCGACGATCCAAATTACAACTCGGAGCACGGGACGAATGTCGGCTGTTTCGGTTTGTTCGAGTGTTTTGATGACTTGGAGGTCGCGCGCGCATTGCTCCAAGCGGCAGAAGACTGGCTGCGCGCGCGCGGGCGGAACGAAATCATGGGGCCGATCGATTATTCGACCAATTACGTTTGCGCGCTTTTGATCGATGGCTTCGAGCATCCGCCGATGCTGCTCACCTCCCATAATCCGTCCTATTACCGGTCGTTAATCGAACGCTGCGGTTTCGAAAAAGCGATGGATTGGTATGCATGGTGGTTTGCCGACCCGGTGGACGCGGTCAGGCGATTGCGCAAAATTGCAGCCCGTTTCTCGAATCAGGAAACGGTCACGATTCGCCCGGTCAACATGAAGCGCCTCGACCAGGAAAGCGCGCGCCTGCGCGGGATCTATAATCAAGCTTGGGAGAAAAACTGGGGCTTTGTTCCCTTTACGACGGCGGAGTTCGATCACCTCGTCAAAGAACTGAAACCGCTGGCTGTGCCCGAGTTGGTCTTGATCGCGGAATTGGATGGGGAGCCGGCTGGCTTCATTCTGGCGGTTCCGGACATCAACGCCGCTTTCAAAAAAATCGACGGACGCCTTTTTCATTACGGACTGCCGATCGGCTTGGCAAAGTTGCTTTACTACAAGAGCCGCTTGAAAACCGGACGCCTCGTCGCGCTCGGAGTGGTGCCGAAATTTCGACGGCACGGTATCGCCGAGCAATTGGTCCTGCGCGTGATGGAGGAAGGCATGATGAAACGCGGATTGGTGGGCGAATTGAGTATGACGCTGGAAAATAACCGACTCATTAACCGCTTCCTCGAAGCGATCGGCGCTAGGAAATACAAGACCTACCGAATTTACCGACGTCAGTTTCCGAACGTCTGACGCCCTGCTGGTCGTGCCTCAGCGGTTGATCTTCATGGCGTGCCTTGTTTTGCGCTTACCCTTCTCTCCGCCTCGGCCTTCATGTCTGGCGTGTCCACGTCCTGCCACCAAGCGGGCCCGATATTGATCGCGCGCACTTTTCCCTCGGCGGCCATTAAGCGGACGCCATCGGCCAGACTGCAATCGCCTCCGCGCAGAGAGCGGCGCAAATATTCAAACAATTCGTCAGGGCAAACGAAGAGTCCGGTGTCGATCGCATCGTAATCAGTCAGGTCTTTCGCGATCGCCACGACGTGATCGTTCTTCGTTTGCACTTTCATGGCGTCGTCGAGATCGAAGATGCAACCAATTTTGCGATCGATCGCCAGATTCAACTCCTGTGGTTTTGCTTGGCGCACTAGCAATTCGAAGATGCCGGGGTCGAAAAGATGGTCGCCCATCGCGAGGAAAAACGGAGCCGTCACCTTGCCCGCCGCGCAAAGCACGGAAACGCCATTTTGCTTTTGCCAATCCGGATTCTGGATCGGGTGCAACCGCATCCCCCGCGGCAGAAGCGGTTCGATTGCACTCGTTAGGCGACTACTGTGCGCGCCCATGATCGCGTGAATGGAAGTAACGCCAAGACGCTCGAGTGCCGCGAGAGTGTAAGAAATGAGCGGCCGCTCCGCCACCTGCACGAGGGGTTTAGCGATGGCGCCGTCGGCATCCCCGAGGCGCGAGCCGGCGCCGGCCATGAGAATCACGGCATCAGTGATCATCAGATTTTGTAGTAAAGACGCAGGCCCCAAATACGGAGACGCGGCGGCAGGAGTGCGAAAATCATCGGCGCGATGATTGCTTGAAATGTGTCGCCTACGGTTAGGCGCGGCGGAGGATTTTTCTCGTGCAGAAGGCGGACGACGCGTCGCGCGACCAATTCGGGCCCGGGCGCGTTTTTCATGTTGTGATCCACGACCTGCCAGGCGCGTTGCATGCGCTGTTCTAGGTCGGGAGCAGGCGCGGCGTCACGAACGACGCTGGCGTTGAAATCCGTGCTGATGTCGGCTGCCTGAAGATCGACGATGCGGACGGCGGAGTCTCCGAGTTCGAGCTGCATCGTCATGGTAAACGACGCGATCGCGGCCTTCGCAGCGTTGTAGGCGGCGGTGAACGGAACGGGGAGCCGTGAGGCGAGCGAGGTGAGATTGATGAGCAGGCCGCGGTTTTGGGCTCGCATGGACTGAAGCGCGAGCTGACTCAGGTGGATGGTGCCGAAAACCAGGAGTTCGAATTGCGCGAGCAGAACTTCGCGCGGGAGGAATTCCGCCGCATGAAAATGGCCGCTGCCGGCGTTGTTGATCACGACGTCGAACCCGCCCGCTTCCGCGAGCGCCGCCTTCCACGCTTCGTCAATCGACATGCTCTGGGTGACGTCAAGCTCGACCGGATGAAAATGCGACCGCGCCGCGAGTCGGGAGCGATCACGGGAGGTGCCCCAGACTTCATGCCCGTCCGCGAGCAGTGCCTCGACCATGGCCAAACCAATGCCCGAACTTGCGCCGGTGAGGAAAATTTTCTTCAAGAGCGGCGATTTTCCTTTCGGCAAATTTTCGAGAAACGGGCAAGCGACGGCGCGATGATGGTCTAGACTTGTCCCTCTCGTTTTGAGCCACGGCAACTCGCAATCTCAACCCACGCAGGAGGTGTCCACGCTCTCGCCGAGCCGGTCGCTGCGGATCGCTTTTGACGCGCGTTACATTCGCGAGAAACCGAGCGGGATCGGCACCTACGTCGAGGCTTTGGTGGAACGGTTGCCGGGATTGAGTCCGACGGATGAATTTGTGTTCTGGGCACATCGACTTGCGGGCCGTCGCCTAGCGAAGGCCCCGAACGCGCGCGAATTTGTCGTTAGGCCGAATCCCAATTCGCCGCGGACGATTTTTTGGCCACGCTTGTTTGCTTCCTTCGACGGCATCGATGTCTTCCACACTCCGCAAAATATTCTGCCGCAAGGTGTGCCCTGCGCGAGCGTGGTCACGATGCACGACGTAATGTCGATCGAGCGGCCCGATCTGCATATGCAGGGCGCGGAACGTATTTTCACCAGCGGCTACTACCAGCGCGCGGTCTGGCGCGCGTTGCACAAGGCGACCCTTTTGATCGCTGTGACGCAGGCGACCGCCGATCGCATGATCGCGCTGCTGCCGGCGGTGGCGCCGCGGGTGCGCGTAATTTGGGAAGCGGCGGACGCAGTTTTTCGACCAGCGGCAGATCGCGACGCCGCCAAAAAAAAAGCGAGCGAACTCACTGGCAGCGACGCGCCCTATCTCCTGCTGGTCGGCGCGAATGCTCCGACGAAACGCCACGCGATGGCATTAGCCGAATTCGCCGCAAAAGTTCCGCGACCGTGGCGTCTGGTGTTGCTGCAGCGTTTGCGCAGCGGCAAAGGTTTGGCCGCACTGGCGAATAAACTCGGGATCGCCGATCGCCTGGTTTGGCTGAGCCGCGTAACGCAGGAAGACGTGGCGGTGTTGATGCAAGCCGCTGGTGCGCTGATCCAGCCTTCGATTTACGAAGGCGTAGGCTTGCCGGTGTTGGAAGCGATGGCCTGCGGCTGCCCCGTAGTGGCAAGCGACATCGCGCCCTTTCGTGAAATTACTGCGGGCGCGGCACGGCTTTTCCCGGTGGCTGATTCAGCGGGATTGGCTTGCGCGTTGCGCGAGGTGGTTGATTCGGCGGAATTGCGGCGCGGGCTGAGCGCAGCGGGACTAGTGCGCTCACGCGCTTTTTCCTGGGACCGGGCGGCCCGCGAAACGCTCGAGGTATATCATGAAGCGGCTGCCGCTCGAGCCTGAGCCCGCGTCCGATCACGGCTCGTTAGGCGCGACGCTGGCGCGGGGCGCGTTTTTTAACGTGCTGGCGTTTTTGGCTTCTACCTTGCGCGGGATTTTCATGCTGCTGGTGGCGCGGCTGCTCGGGAGCGCGGCCTTGGGGATTTTCGTGCTGGCCTGGGCGGCGATGGACTTGCTCTGCAAGTTCGCCACCCTCGGGCTGGATTACACCGCCACGGCATTCGTAGCGAAAAGCGAAGCGGCGGGGGATCGGGCCGGCAGCCGCCAAATTCTCCGAACGTCTCTCCTCCTCTCGCTTGGCAGCGGGTTCGTCCTGGCGTTGGCTGGTTTCCTAGCGATCTCCCTGGTCGGGCCGCGGCTGGGCTTGCGGCCCGAATTAGCGCGCGCGGCCGCCAACATGATGTGGGCCCTGCCCTTCCTCGCGCTTTATCGGGTGAGCAATGCGCTGTCTCGCGGCATGGGGGTGATGCATCACGATATTTTTTCCCGCGGGTTGACGGAAAGCCTTGGGACGGCCGTGGCCTTGCTCGCGGCGCTGGCGTTGGGCGCGCGCGACCTGGCCCCGGAAAT
>JBDUAE010000397.1:0-2367 GCA_040004805.1 Chthoniobacterales bacterium
GTCGCCGGATAGGGACGCAGCGGAGATTTGATTCCAGCCGCTTTGCTGAGCTGCACCACCGCGTCTACTCCCGCCATCATTCCCAGTCGCACCGTCGCGCCGTCTTTCGATTTCGAGAGCGCCTGCCGCGCCGTCATCGGTCCTTCGTAGCGGTTGTCCGCGCGTTCCGGTCCCCATTCGCCGAGAATGCCGGTCGTGCCGCCGATCATGACCGCGCGATTATCGAGTGCAGAATCTTGTACCACCGTCCCCGGATAAAGCCCCTTTTCAAAGGCGGCCGCGTAAACAAAAGGCAACATCGCAGTCCCGGCCGGACGCTTCGCCTGTAGCGCGCGATCATATTGACTCTGCTCAAAATCGCGTCCGCCCACGAGCGCGAGGACGCCGCCAGTCTTGTTATCGAGCGCAATGACCGCGCCTTGCAGATAATCGGGCGACGGCAGGTCTTTCGTCGTACCGGCTTTCTTCGCGGCACGAAAACGCGGCGCGTACGACTCGTAGGTCATGTGCTCGTAACCGGCCTTCTGCTCCACCTTATCGAGATTCGTCCGGAGCGATTCTTCCGCCGCTTTTTGCAGATCGGAATCAAGCGTGGTGTGGATGCGGTAACCTTCCACCATGGCCTTATCCCATCCCACGGCTGCGATCACCTGCTGTCGGATGTACTCCACCGCGTAGGTCTGTCCCTGCGCGCTTTGTCGGCTGCCAATGACAACTTTCTCCGACTGCGCGGCCCGGCACTGTGTCGGGGTGATGAATCCCAAATCGCGCATGCGCGCCAACACCACATCGCGCGCTTCGCGTGACCCTTCCAGATCCGACCAGGGCGAAAGCCGGTTCGGGCTCTTGATCAATCCAGCGATCGTGGCGCATTCCGTCAGCGTCATTTCGCGCGCCGGTTTTTCGAAATAACCGCGCGACGCCGCTTCCGCTCCATAAAGACCGCCGCCGAAATAAATCCGGTTCAAATACAGCTCCATGATCTTCTGTTTCCCGAGCCGATCTTCGATCCGGCGCGCCAAGAAAATTTCGAGAAGCTTCCGCCGGAAGGTGCGCTCCTTCAGCGAAAATGTGTTCCGCGCCAATTGTTGCGTGATCGTACTCGCGCCCTGCCGCACGCCGCCGGCGGTCAGATTCTTCAAGGCCGCCCGCACGATCCCAAAAAAATCGTAACCGTTATGCTGGTAAAATTTCGTGTCCTCCATCGAGACCACGGCATTGATCAGGTCACGCGGGAGCTTGTCGTAGGGCACGGTCTCACGATTTTCCACATAGATTTGCCCGACGATCTTGTCGTTCCGATCCAGGATCACGCTCGCGGATTCCATCTTATCGAGCTCCGCCAGATCGTAGCCTTCCGCTTTCCGACTCAGATCGGCCGCGAGAATAGAGCCGTAGATTGCCACCGCGATCGCGAGCACCAGGAACGCCGCCAACGGCACATAAAAGCGCGGCCGGCTGTACCAGGGCGGCTTGTATTCCTCCACGTAGCGGCTGCGTCTGGGATATAAAACTGGCATGCGGGAAGAGGCGGGCGAACCGGGGAAAATGCTGGGACCGGCGCAACCTAGGTGCAATTTCGCGCAAAATCCAAACCCGAAACAAGCCGCGCCCGTCGCCTCGCTTCACGTTGGACGGGCCACCTTTGCCGTTGGACGTTTCCCTTCTGCAAACCGGCCAGCCCGCTCTTATCGAACTCCTCCGCGCCGCGATCCGCCGCGAAGGGCCGATCACCTTCGCCCATTTCATGGCGGAGGCGCTCTATCATCCCGCCCACGGGTTCTACAGTTCCGGCCGCGCGCAGCTCGGGCGCGAAGGAGATTACTTTACTAGTGTGAGCGTGGGACCGCTCTTCGGGCGTCTCCTCGCCGCGCAATTCGCCGAGATTTGGAAAACGATGGGCCGCCCCAACGATTTCGTCGTCGTCGAGCAAGGCGCGCACGGCGGCGAATTCGCGCACGATCTCCTGTCGGCTACCGAACGGGAGCACGGCGATTTTTTCACGGCGCTGCGTTATCAGATCCTCGAGCCGTTCGAGATTCTCCAAACCCGACAGGCGCAGGCGTTGACGAAATTTGCCGACAAACTGCGCTGGCACTCCTCTATCGCGGAGATGCCGACTTTTCGCGGCCTCCATTTTTCCAACGAATTGATCGACGCGTTCCCGACCCACTTAGTGCGGTGGACGGGCGCGGAATGGTGCGAACGCCTAGTCACGGAACGCGACGGGAAATTTGTCTTCATCGATGGACCGCTTTCCGATCGCCGGCTCGCGGAACATCTGCGCGCTGTCACCTGGCCGCTCCCAGCGGGCTACGAAACGGAAGTGAATCTGGCGGCGCAGGATTGGATCGAAACCCTCGCGCC
>JBDUAE010000398.1:0-2366 GCA_040004805.1 Chthoniobacterales bacterium
TTCGGACTTTTTTGGCGGCTGACGCAAGGTGTGACCGCCGCGCGCGTTGCGTGGACTACCGTCGTCGCGGTGTTGAGCGTGCAAACTCTCTACACAAATTCTCTGCTGGTATTTGCCTTCGCCGTGGCCGCCGTGGCCGTCACCGCGCGCCGGCGCCAATGGCGAACGGCCTTGGTTATTCTCGCTATCGGCGCCATCGCTGCGGTCTCGCTCCTGCCCTATTTGAGTCTTTTCTGGCAAATGCAGGCGTGGGCAAGCTTGGGACAGGTTAATTTTTCCCTAAGCAATTCACTCTTTAAGCTCTACATCGCTCTGCTCGGCTCCGCGCATGCGCTCCTCTGGCTTTGGGTCGCCATGCTCAGCCTGAGCCTCGTTCTGGCGGTTTGGTGGCAGCGATCAGTTCCCGCCTTGGAACAGTCCGTCGAAAGCCGCGATCTGGCTCTTTATGGCTTAATCTGCGCCGTCCTCGCCTTCGTCGGAACGATGGGATTTTATCGTGCGGTCGGCTGGGGTACTAACGTGTGGTACTACCTGCCTATGCTCGCGGCCATGGCCGCGGGAGTGGATCTCATTCTTGCTCAAAGCCGTTTCCACTGGGCCGCTTTGGCGCGGGGCGGGATCGGACTGCTCGGGGTTGCCCTGCTTTCTCGCGTTGTTTTCGGGTTTTCGGAATTTCGCGCCTCCAACATCGACCTCATCGCCAACATTCTAGGTGAGCGCGCGACCCCGGGCGATCTCGTAGTGGTCTGGCCGAGTGCCGAGGGCATCACTTTCCAACGCTACGTCAAGCCATCAGTAGACTGGACCTCAATCCCCACGGCGCCCCATCTTCCTTCCATCCCTGGCGACGATTTCATGCTGCCGTACCGCGAACGCAATTCCCTACGCCCGACTTTGGACCGCATTCGTCAGACTCTACAGGACGGGCACCGGGTCTGGGTAGCTTCGACCTGGCCGCTGCAACCATTCCCAGACGGGCGGCCCCGGGAGATTGAACCTCTCACTTCTTCATTTCGGCCACCCGCGGGATATTATTTGCGAGGCTGGGGCTATCAACTGGTGGAGGAACTGCAAAGAGACGCCGCCTCCATTTCCCGTGTCCAGGTAGACTGCGATCAGCCGATTAATCCTTACGAACAATCTTCGCTGACCGTCTTTTTTCGGGAAAAACAGCCGACACCCGCCCCCTGAACGGCATCGATTTCTCCGGTCGCATCCGCGGCATTTTCCTGAGATAACTTAGCCGTGAATTCGTTGCCTCCCGCCGTTCCCAGTCCCGCTCCTGCGCCAGTCTTCGGCGCCAACCTGCCGCGGTCTCCCTGGTTCCGCGTCGCCTTGGGCGTCATCCTGTTGAGCGGAATTTTCCTGCGATTGCCGGTGGCACTTTTTGACGGCCCGCACGCGCCTCTGCACGCGCTCGCCCTTCTGCATCCCAATCCTGCCTTCTCCGGGACGGGCTTCGATGAAAATCTCTATCGCGGTTACGTCAACGGCGTGATCCGACTCGGGCTCAGCGATTATCCCGCGATCGTCGACCAATACATCGAAGTCCAGAAGACGCTGACCGGCTCGATTCTGCCGCCGATGCGTTTCCTCTACATTTTCTCGGCCTACCTCTGGCACACGATTTTCGGGACGGAAACGCTCCAGGCGCTGCACGATGTCGCTTCTTTTTTCAGCATTCTCGCTCTTCTCCTCGCCACCGTCTTCGCCTGGCGACTCAAGGGACCAGGGGCCGCGCTCGCGGTCGCTGCTTTGATGGCTTTCGCGCCGATGCAACTTCACATGTCGCAACATGCGTTGGTCGACGGCTTTTTTGCCTTCTGGGCTGTTTTCACTCTTTGGATGCTCTGGGAAAATCTTCGCTCGCCGCGGGCGTGGCGGTGGCTTGTTCCTTACGCCCTCGGGATCGCCTTGATGGTGACGACGAAAGAAAACGCCGCCTTTGTTTATTTCGGCCTGCTCGTCCTCATCGCTCTCAACCGCTGGCTGCAATGGGGCACCGTCACTCGCGAGTTGCTGGCCGCCACCGTCATCGGGCCTCTGCTCGGATTTGTTATCCTGGTCTTTTTGGCTGGCGGCCTTGAGACCTTGCGCACGACTTACACCCTCTCGGTCAGCAAAAATTACCATCTGACCTACGCGATCCTGACCGGCGACGGGCCCTGGCATCGCTACCTGATGGATTTGTTACTCGTAAGTCCCATCGTTCTGCTTCTCGCGCTCGGGGCGATTTTCCGTCTTGATCGCTCGCAAAAACCTGAGCTGTTTCTCGCCGTTTTTCTGGGCGCCACCTACCTCGTGATGTGCAATTTGAAATACGGAATGAATCTCCGTTACGCGAACATGTGGGAAATGCCACTGCG
>JBDUAE010000002.1:0-25857 GCA_040004805.1 Chthoniobacterales bacterium
CCACGCGATCATGGAAAGCCAGCAGGTCGCGAGCGTTACCAATTTATCGGTCGCGATTTTTCCCGCATGCCCGCCGAGGCCCTCAAATGGACCCGGGTCGCAGCGGCGATCCGGGTCCAGCCCTTTGGCGAACAGAAATGGTGGATCCTGGCGGCGGGTGTGCTCATTTCGGATGCCTTCGCGGTCGTGCTCGGGCCGTCGATGCGATTCTGAGGCGGAGGCTTTCTGGGCACGCCATTTGGACGAACTGGCTGGCTACGGGTCAAACTTTCACAATTGTGACGGTTCCGCTGTTACTAGCTGGACACCCGCAAAAACCCTCGCGCCCTTGATGCTCTCGTGATTCAGTGACGATGTCCGATCCTGGAGCGTCACTATGGACCCGCATTCGCTGTTCAGCCTGAACGATCATCTTGAAGCCCTGAGCCAGCATGGCGATCCGCTCGAGGTTTTAGCCGCTCCAGCTTTCCCAGGGCGCCGATGCAGCTTACGGAGATCTAAGGTGGGCGCTGCTACAGTGATCCGGATCGGCGACCCTCGGTGCCTACAATCGAGAGCATTTGAGCGCCGTGCTCTCTCGAGAGTCTTCCGGCGTCACCTTTAAGCGAGGTCATCGGGATTTAACTATCGCGGTCATGAACGGGACCGCGATGATGCTGTTAGTCACGGCGCGCACGCCGTCCACCCGATACAGTACGCTCAGTCTTCGGCCGGTTGCTCGGCGCTAGCTTTGACTGGTTTGGCCTTGTCCCGCGATCGACGATAGGTCTCTCGCAGCCGATCCACAGCTAGGGCTGCATGGCCGAGCGGCGTGCGGGCCGCAACGACTGTACTGAGGACCACGGACTGATTGGCGAACCGCAGCTTGAAGGGCTCCGCGCCGCAAAGAAAATCGACTAGCTTGAGGCCGGAGTCGATTGACCAGGCGATGTAGTCAACCATCAGAAGCATGCCCGGGGACGCACGTTCGAACTGCGGGTCATAGGTGGTGATAAATGCCATCATGGTATTGTGCTGCACGAAATTGATCGAGACAGCGACCACGACGCCGGCACACTCGAGCACGAACACCCTAAGGATTCGGGACTTGTGCAATGCAGCGATGAGAGCCGCGAGCGTCGTCCCGCTTTCGGCAAAGAGATCCGATTGCCGCGCTTGCTTTTGCAGCCATCGGCGTTTGAGTTCTGCGACACGGGCGAGAACGGGCCCAAGGTCCTCATCGCTCGGGAGGAGGCGGAAGTGGAGAGGCCCCGCAGTCTCGAGTTCCTTGCGGCCGCGCCGGTAGTTCTGCCGGGTCTTTTTCGACTGACTCTCGAGCCAGCCCGTGCCGGTCGTGAAGGGTCCCGCGACACGAAAGCTCGCTTCCTGTCGATGATGGTGGTGAAGGGCTAAGGGGGATTTTTCGAGGACCCTCGTGAGGACGTGAACGTCCGCGCCCGGCAATAGTCGGTTCAGCATGATCAGGTCGAAGCCGCCGCTGCGCCGAATGTTGCGCCAGAGCTCCCGAAGGGCAGATGTAGAGCACTCGGGCGAGCGAAGAATGTCGCCATAGTCGGTGTAACCCGCCGCTGTCCATTCGAGCAGCCGCAGTCCGCGGCGGCGCGCAGTTGCCAGCGGTGCAACTGCCACGAGGCGATCACCCCGCCACACCAGCCCAATCCGCAGCGCGCGGCTTCCCCGGTCGGGAACGGTTGACCACCAAGCCTCTATCCAGGCGTGGCTCTGGAATACCAGTCCATCGAGTTGTTGCCAGAGTGCGACCCACTGTGGCTCGATCTCCGCCAGACGCGCAGCAGAGGTTACGATCTCGACCCGCTCGGCTGCTGCAATCGCCGTCGTGGTAGCAATGGGAGAATGCGCGTTCATGTGTGCGGAGGGTCCGTCTCGGTCGGGACCGCTGGGCGAACACGGTGTGTCCAGCGGGCGACGTGCTCACCCATCTTCTTAAGTGGGAGCACGTACAGACCGAAGAGCGACTGGTACTGCCGCGCCTCGCGATCCATCAAGCCAAACTGAAATGCCTCGTTCGGTTCGGGGACGCAGGCGGTGCCAAACAGCCGATCCCAGAAGGAAAAGAGCAAGCCAAAGTTCTTATCGTAGTGCCTTGGGTTCTTGCTGTGATGAAGCTGGTGCCAATGCGGGCTCAGGATGACGTTGTCGAGGGCGCCGAATGAAATCTTGAAATTCGTATGGCGTACGAAGTCCATCATCAGCAGATTGCGCATGACATAGACGTTGATACCGAAGATCGTCGCCTCGACCGGGTCGAGGGAAACCACGGTCCACAACCCGAAACAGATACCAGGGATTAAGCCGTCCCACGCGCGATTCATCAGATTGTCGAGCGGATGCACGCGATCCTTGGTGATACCCACCAGCACCTCGGCCGAGTGGTGAACCTTATGGAGCTCCCACAGGATCGGGATTTTGTGTTGTGCGAGGTGGTAGAGGTAGTAGGAGAGGTCGTAGGCAACAATCATCGACACGGTGAACGCGACGACGATCACGGGCGTTGCCTCACCGGGGATCAGAGTTCCATCTAAGTGGAACAGCACTCTGATCGTTTGGTTTACGAGATAGGCGATGCCCGCGACGAAGCTAAAGCCGAATGGTATCAGTACGACCGGCATTAGGAAGTACTTGGTGATCCAGAACAGAGCATCCGCTCTTGCCGACGGATGCATGATGATCTCTTTCGGCACCGCGAACTCGAAGAAGTCCTTGACCGACTTGTGCTCCTCGACCTTCCAGTAGGCGAACAGAGCGCTGCCAAATGCCGTAAGAAACAGCAGGCCTGCGGCCACGCCGTTTGGGCTCATGAGCTTGGCGGTGATGGCGTGCCAGATATCAACCAGCATCGTTCTCGGCTCCTGAAAAACCGCTAGAGGCGGCTCGGATGCGCGTGGCAGTCGTGCCGGCGAACGCCGAACTCCACCGCCACTTAATCGCAAATCGCAGCGCTCAAGACCCGCCTATTGTCGAAACGTAATTAACGGCACGCAGGAGTAGCCAAAGCTCACCTATTGGCGGAGATTTCCTTACAAATGCCGGCGTTCACCCTCTCCGATCAATTCGCTGTCGGGCGTCCGGCACGGGGGTTAAAGGTCGGTGCTGCCGAACCGCAACCGGCGCTCGGAAGGTTATGGCGATTGCTGCGTTCCACTCTCATCTACGCCCCGGGATTACTGCTGACTCGGATCTCAGGGCTGCTGCTGCTGGTCGTAGCGACCCGGCTCGTGAATCAAACCGAGTTCGGCCTTCTTACGCTTGTGGTGACGGTCGGCGAGCTGACCGATGTTGCCATGACGAACTGGTTGCGAATCGCGCTACTTCGTCTTGGCGGCAAGACCCATGTCAGTCGAGGCACACTGTGGCTCGCCGGACGCGTGCTGGTGGGAACGACGCTTCTGGCGCTGGTCGTCTCGTTGGCGACATCACGCATCGTGGTGCCGGAGCGCTGGGTCGAGTTCGCCGTCGCCGTATCGAGTTACTTGCTGGCCAGCTCGGTAAACCGGTTCGCCCTAACCGTGCTGCAGATGCAGCAGAAACAGGCTACTTATTCGCTTCTTGAATTCCTGCGGGCAATACTCCAGCTGGTGCTACCCGTCGGCGCCGTCATGCTGGTTCCAAATTCATTTTTCGCGATGTCGCTCGGCTCTAGCGTCGGCGCCCTGCTCGCGGGCATCGTCGCCGGGGCAATCGCGCTCGGTGGGGTGACGTCCGGTCCGGCGCGGTTCACGTACCGGCAATTTTTTGCGTTAGGGGTACCGCTCTTTATCATGGCGCTTGTAGGCTTCGGCCTCAACAGTGCCGAGCGGTTGTTCCTCAAAGTCTACTATGATGCTGCGGCGGTGGCGGTCTTCGCCGCCACCTATGCACTGGCCCGCCAGCCACTCGACATGATCGCTAACGCCATGAACATCGGCGCCTTTCCGGAGGTGGTCAGCACATTCGACGAGGACGGTCCACAATCTGCTGCGCGGCTCGTCTCGAACATGCTGGCACTGATGCTCCGCCTTTCGTTGCCCGCGGCGGCGCTTCTATTCGCATTGTGCGGAGATCTCACCACGCTGGTACTGCCGCAAAACTACCAAGGCAGCGTCCAACCGATGTTCGCGATGATCGCTTTCGCCGTGATCGCTTCCAACTTGACGAGCTTTGTCTACGGCGCCGTCATCCACGCCCATAAGCGTCCCTGGCTCCTTATCGTCGCGAACGGCGCCGGCACCGTGGGCACGATAGTTTTCTCGGTCCTTCTCGTACCCAGCTACGCCGAACTCGGCGCGGCGGCAGCCCTCGCGGCTGGATCGATCGCGGCGCTCATCGCTTGCTTCGTCCTCGCCGAACGGCTCACTCCCGTTTCCGTCCCGTGGCGCGATATTGGCACGTCGGTGATCATCGCGCTGGCCACAGGCGCCAGCGGCGCCCTCGTCAGCGCTGGCCTCTCAGGGACCTGGCCGTTGCTCAAGCTCGCCGGTGGAGGACTTGCGGGTGGAACTGTTTTCCTCGTTCTTAACTCGCTGATTCATCCTACAGCGACGCGCGCTTTTGCGACCCGCCTGCGCCTCCGACTTCGAGGCGCGTAAAGGGGCCGCCCGGCTGGCGAGGCTCGGAGGTGGAACCTCTCTCGAGCCCTGGCCCAGACTTCATCAAACCGCCGGTTGCGCGTGTCGAGATTTCGGGATCGCGTAAGCGACCAGAAGCACCACCAGGATCGTCACTGTAGGCGTCTTGCCCGAGAGCGTGTTGTTGGAAAGCGACGCGGCAAGAAAGGCCGCCGTACCGATCCAGGCGGCAGGCTGCGCACCTTTAACTAATCGGTAGATGGTGCGGGCAACAAGCACCGTGAAGCAAATCGCCAGCGGCAGTCCAAGCAGAAGGATGAGCGTGACGGGGGCACTTTCAATGGTCGGCAAATGCAGTGTCTGTTGAACGACGGCGAGCAGATCCTCGGCGCGCATGCCAAAGAGGATGTCGTTCCAGCCCACGTAGTTGAAGACATCGTAGATCGAAACGCGAACCATAAAGTTCGCGTCAAATAGAGTACTCTCGAAACGATTCAGCAGCCCTGCGGCCGACATCGCCGCGGCGAGCGCGGCGCCACAAATCAGCGCAATCAGCAAGACCGCGAATTTGGCCTGGCGCGCGTGCTTGCGATCGAACCCGGACCAGGGAAGGAACAGCAACATGACGATGATTTCGGCGACCGAAGTAAGAAGTGCAAACCGGGCGCCGGAGGCGGCACAGCCGACGAACAGCAAGCCGACGGCCGCCACCTTGATCCAAATGCGCCAGCGCGTCAGCGGGATAAATCCGATCGCCGTAGCACAAAGCGCCCCGAGACCGAGTGGGTGGTCGGCCAATCCGATCGGGCGGAATTCGAGCTCGATCGCGTCATACGGCAATAGCCGCTGCCTGGTCACCGCTTCGGCTATTCCGATGGCTGCGCTCAAGATCAACATAGCCACGGTCAAGTCCCCGAGCGCCCGCCGATAGCCCTCCTCAAGACCCAACATCATGATCCCTGCGACGGCCGCCACCACATAGCTGTCAATGAGGAATCCCGAGGACCCGGCGCGGCCGGTGCCGATGAGATAGGCCACCAACGTCAGCATCCAAAAGATGTACCGGGCCAGCCAGCGAAACTTCCCGATCTCGTCGGCCGTCAGAACGAACGGGCGACTGAAGAGCACGAATGGCGCCAGTAGAAATATTGCGTAGGTGCCGAAATGGAGTTTTTCATAAAACGCGCCGGTGTTATCGCGGGTGTAGTTCATGATGCGGTCGACAATCTGCGGCGAAACAGCAAAACGCGTCAGCAGCGCAGCGGCAGCGCAAAGAAAGAATGCAAGCGAGATCGCGTTCTGGCGAACGGCCAGCTGATCAACGGGTTGTTGCGCCCCGGTCGTCGAATAGGTCATGGCGGCCTCAAATCGGGTTCATTGAGGTGTACAGAAGCGAGCTCCAACCGGCGGAGTTTTGGCTGGTTAAGGTTACTCGCTGCGGGGATGCCGGATTAGCCAGCGTTCGGTGCGACCGGGCGTAGGCGCGTTACCACCGGCTCGTTGCCAATCCCGCCTTTCCACGTAATCCGAACTCCTGCTTGCTTGCTCCCAAAGCGCAGCGACACCCAACCCGTTTCCGGGGCATTCTCGACGCCGTTGGAGACGGCAATGGCTCCACGGGCGAGTTCGATTTCGAGGAGGGCTTCGCGCCCATCGAAAACGGTTAGACAATTTCCGTTCCGGCTTGTGCTCATTCCGGGGGCCAACTGAAACACCAGCTCGGCGGGCTGAGCATGGCCGATCAAGCGATCGGTGATCAGGATCTCCTCGGCTGCCAGCTCAAGCTGGCGTTCGTGGTCGACACCGAAGCGCCTTCTGTAACCGTCGTGTCGAGCCGAGAGCGACCATAGCGGGCCGTCTCCGACATCCGTGAGGGCCGCGCGTGCCTTCTGCGACCAGTTGAACGGACCGACCGAGAGGCTCTGGCTCTCACCGCCAATGTTGAGCGTGTTGTGCGCGGGTGTCGAGCGAAACCACTCTCGCCAGAGACTGCCTGAGCCGTAGAGGTAGGTGCCGGGGTCGACCAATACCGGGCGGTCGTCGATGGCGAGAGACACGGCGAGACAATCGGCATGGCCATGAGCGGCAATCGACAGATAGCCGAGCGGCCCGTGATCGAATAGGAGCTCTATCTTTCGCCCCCCAAGCTGACCGCGCCAGATAGATAGGCCGCCCTGCGGAAACGTTCTGAGCCCAAGATGCGGTCCGCGGTCTGACTTTGGATTGCCGATCACCAGGCAGAGAAGGCTCACGATTCGCGCGGGCGAACTACCGCGACCGCCGAGCGCCGCCGCGACGCTCGCTACATAGTCTTCTCCATCACTGAGAGCTAGGACGCGTCCCTCATCGTCATCCCCGAACCGCATCGGACCAATCCACGAAGCGAAATCGGCAAACGCAACCAGCCGTTCCTCAACCTCGGACGAGAATGGTGTCCCGGCCCCCCGCGCGGCGCTGGCGGCGAGGAGCATGAGTTCGGCCGTGAAGGCCCCGTACGTTGGTGATTGTTCGGCAGGCGCACCATCCGGCAAGATCTGGCGCAGGAACTGGCGCTCGAGATCGGCCTTGCTGGCCTGCGTATCCGCCGCGAGCGCGAGCGCGATAAGGACTTCGCCGGCGAGTTCTGCAACGCGATGATTGTTTGCAGACGAATGGAGCGAGGGAAAACGATGGAGCCAGAATGCGCTCGCGGTCAGAATCTCAGCGACCTTCCGCGTCGCCTCTTCACTCAGTCGATCACCCGCCAGCGATAGGGTCGCAAGCAGGCTAATGGCGCGCAGCGCGACTTCGATACCGGAACTCCACCCCACACCGAGAAACGGCAGATTGGCCGCATGCCAACTACCGATTGCGGTTTCTATCACCGTCAATGCGGTAGGATCGTCGGTATGCAGGGAGAATGCCGCAAGAACCGGCAGTGCCTGCAGCCGGTTGAACTCCCAGACGTACTTTATATCTCTTCGACTCAGTTCTTGGCGAAAGTCGATGTCGAAACAATAAGCGTCAGCGGGCCATCTCGTCCCCGAGACTGGATCGAGACTCCATACCGTGGACGGAAAGAGATTCGAGGGCATCCGGCTCGGCCAGTGGACGCCGAGCGCGTCGAACTCGCCGGCCAGGATTTTCATCGCCGCCGCTCTAAGCGCCGCCTGTTCCCGAGGATCGGCCCTGCGTACCCGGCTCTGCCAATCTGGAAAGACCAGGCGCAGCGAAGGCGCGGGGAACCGGCCCCATCCCCTGCCCCTACGGGACATCGCCCTTCGCAGGCGCTCGAATATCCTGTGGCCAATCTCCTGGGGGTTCATCCCGCCCAGACGGGCAATATACCAACGAAGATTCATAGGTTAGCTGATACACCATGTCGACGAAAAATGGTGAGCTGCGTTTCGCCACTTTCAGCTGTTGCTGTTAACTTGGCTTGCAGGAGGACCGATGTTCCGCGCACTTGCCTTGGCCGTTTTCCTATTGGAGTTGCACGGCACGGCCGGCGCCGCTCCCCTGGAACTCCATCACGGCGTCGGGCTTCACGAATGGCTCAATTGGTCGCCGATCACTGCGGGCGACGCTTACGTTTGGCCGCCCTACCGGAGCGTTGCCGATTGGCTTACCGGAGCTCGCCCCGCCAGTGACTGGCCTTCTGGTGACGAGTTCGTGCGGATGCGCAAAATGGGCTTTGACTTCGTTCGGCTCAGCGTCGATCCAGGGCCACTGCTCGCGAATAGCGGTGCGCGTCGACGACAGGCGCTTGATATCCTAAAAAGCGACGTCGAGCAGATCACAAGCGCGGGACTGAATGTCGTATTCAACCTGCACTCCGTATCGCAGGTGCCCGCTTACGGCATGGATGTGGTCAACGGCAGCTCGATGAGCCCGCAAATCGCCCGCTACGAGCAGATGACGGCAGACGTTGCCCGGATGCTTGCCGAGATCGGCGCCGCGAAAGTCGCCCTCGAGCCGTTCAACGAGCCGGCTCACTATCCATGCGATACCAAGGGCACCGGTGACTGGCAGAGGGTCATGGCGGCGACGGTCGCCGCCGTCCGCACCGTGAGCGCCGACTTAACCATAGTCGTGACCGGCGCATGCGGGGGCGACATCACTGGTCTCGTCGATCTAGATCCAAGCTTTGACGACCCCAGCATCCTCTACAGCTTCCACATGTATGATCCTCACAGCTTCACACACCAGCGTCTCGACGATGCGAGCATGTTCGGTTCAGGCCTGCCCTGGCCGCCAGACCTAGGGACGCCGGAAGGAGTGATCGCCGCGCTCTCTGCACGGATGGAGCTTGAGGGGGTCGACCCGGCCGTCCAAGCGACGAATCTACATGTGGTAAAGCCGGTCGTTGACGCATACTTCAGCAACAATTTTGATCGAACCGCCCTCGCCCAAGAGTTTAATAGGGCGGCGACGTGGGCGAAGGCGAACGACATTCCGACGCGTCGCCTTTACATGGGGGAGTTCGGGGTTATCCTCATGTCGCCGGATGGCCGCAGCGGGGCCGCCAACTCGGATCGGCTCAGATACATCGTCGATGTCCGGAGCGAGGCCGAGAAATTCAACATGCCATGGTCGATTTGGGAGTATTCGAATCCCTACGGCATGACGGTGATCGTCCCAAGCGGACCTGCCAATCCCGACACGGACCTACTGAAGGCCCTGGGCCTTCAGTAGCAGTATTCGTCCACCGCCGATTGTTGAAGGCTCGCCCGCCGGCCAGCGGACCTCCCGACGCCAAAGTGGCCCGACGGGATGTCCGTCCCTGTGAACTATCGGCAGGTGTAGCGCGGCGCTCCAGTGTCACCGAAAGAAACGACGTTGCGTATGGTGCGATATCCGACGCAATGCTGGTAGAACTGAAACTCTCTCATGCCTGCGAGGAACGCTTATCCTCATCGGTAGTGCGGCGGGGGCGTCGCACTACGCCGCCTCGAGCTATACACCAACTCATGCAGCTCGCTGCCTCAGAAGCTTATCCATTCTCCGGCCAGCTCGTACTCGTGAGGATTCATGGTTCGCTTGAACTGCGTATAGCCGTCACCGGGCTTCAGTCCGCCAACATCAAATGATGAAACGCCGCGGCGTTTCAATTCTTGAATTATGTTCCACATCAAGAAATTTCCGGCGTTGATTTTACGGCCATCTGGGCCGAACCAGCCGACGTGATACTCCGCATGATTGCCAAAGCGCACCACCGACATCCCTGCAAGCGGGAGCCGCCTCTGGCGCAACTGAAATACAGTGACCGCCGCGGGCGTAGCATCACGCAAGGCGCGTAGCAGGTCCTGCGAGGGTCCCCTGAACCGCTTTCGACGCATGTTCTCGACGTGGCGTTCAATGAGCCATTCGTAGCTGGCAGCGTCTTCAGCGATGTGAAACTCTGGGCCGGTCTTCTCGGCGGCGCGAGTACGATTACGAAATGTTGCGCCGAGGCTGGCCCAGATGGCGTCCGGGTCGGCGGTCAAGTCCACTTTGCCCGAACGCCATCCCGGCTGCTGCCGCCGAATATAACCGGCGCTCCGCAGAATTGCCGCGCTGCGTTCGTCCTGAGGTAAGGCGGGTGCGATGAGCAGGGGACCACGCCAGTGGTGTCGTAGGGCCCGGTAGACCGAACGCTCGGTTTCGGCATCTGGAACAGGTTGCAGAAACACTGGCCCCCGGTTGACCCGCGTGGCGACCCTGACACCGAGAAGGTACCGCTCCAGGACCGTCGCAAAGGCGATCGGTCGCCGGCCCAGGCTGAAGATCGCGCGCCTAACCTGCCACCCTGTTGCGCGCTTGCCTTCGCCATAGCAATAGCTCTGTGGGAGGTGCGGTGTCGGCGCGCGGGCAATCAGCTTGTCCCACTCGTGGGGGTCGGACATGAGCGCGACGGAGGTGCATTCGGCGTCGGTCGTCGCGACGGACTCAAGAGGGATAGGAAAATCGCTCATCGCCGGTTCGCCATACGCGCGGCGACCGCGGCAGTCGTACTCGGAGCCCCCGATCGGCCGCGCTTGGCCGTGATGACTTCTCGCCAAAGGCTGCTTACGGTTCGGGCATAGACTCCGAGTTCGAGCCGCTGCGCGTGGACGGCCATCGCAGCTTCTCCTAGCCGTGCGCGCAGTTGGGCATCCTCCACAAGTCTGGCCAAAGCTGCAGTGAGCGCGTCGACGTCCCCTGCTTTGACGATGAGACCTGTATGGCCATCGGTGATCACGTCCTCAATCGCGCCCACGGATGTCGCAACGACCGCGAGGCCTGACGCCATGCCTTCGATAATCGACAGCGGCAGGTTCTCGACGAAAGAGGGGAGGACCAGGATGTCCGCCGAGGCAATCAACTCAGAAACGCGAGGACTGTCCACCCAGCCGGGTAGATCCGTACGGTCCGCGATGCCCAATTCGACCGCCTTGGCACGGGCCTCGTCGAGATTCCCGTTTCCAGCGAGCGTGGCGCGCCAGTTCGGATTGCCGCGGATACGGCCGAGCGCTTCACCGAGCTGCGGCACGCCCTTGGCGGCATTGAGTTGCCCGAGGAAGAGGATGTGCACGCTGTCACCTCCGCCGATGTGCGGCAGCGAGGGTCGAGGCGCGGCATTCGGGAGGACCACGACGCGGTTGACGGCGTCGGGGGCGCGCTCAGCTACGAAACGGCACCAGACTTCGCCCAGTACGATCACCAGCCCAGCGCCGTTGAACATCGTCAGGATGGCTCGGCTCAGCCGGCTGTTGTCATCCTTCCAATATGTCGGGTAGGCGCCGCCGTGCAGATGGATGAGATAAGGGACGCCAAGCCAGCGGCAGAGGCGCGCGACCTGCAATTTTCGAAGCGTGCTGCCCATCGACGAGAGATTGATATGCACGAGATCAAGTCGACCCAGTGCGCGAAGTACCAACATGCGGAGCAGAAAGGCCGCGAGATAGAGGGGTGCGAAGGCGATGTGTCCCCTGCCCCGGGTGGCCCGAAATTCGACCGCAATGTCGTCGACACCCGCGATACCAAGTTGGCTCCTGAGGCCCGCCATAACACGATCGATGCCACCCCGACCGGTCGCAGCAGCGGGCGTCGCTACGAGCACGTGGAAGAGTCTGATCTTCGGGGCATCAAGCAACATCAATCACCCTTTTCGGGAGAGCCGGCCGGGGCCAAAGCGAAGCCTCGACGAAAACGTTACGCCCAGGCGGGAAGGCTCGGCCGGCCAGGCGCTTTGCATTCTCCGTCGTCGCGACCTCGCGACCGCTCACCTAACGCGCCTGGCAGGCCGCACCGACCGCCAAAGTTCACGAAAAAGCAAACCCGCATAGGCGGTGTTCGTCTCATAGTAGCGACCCCACAGCCGTCGCGGCTCTTGCAGCACTCGGAACAGCCATTCAAGCCCGATCGACTGCACGAATCGAGGAGCTCGCGCGACCTTGCCACCATAGACGTCGAAGCTGCCGCCAACTCCCATTACGAAGCTTGGCACTAAGCGGGCGCGGTACTGCCGGATGAAACGCTCCTTCCGCGGGGTCGGCATTGCGACGAACAGACAATCCGCGCCCGACGCATTGATCGCGGCGACCACGGTGGCTTCGCCTGCGGTGTCGAAGTACCCATCATGGGTACCAGCGATCGCGAGAGTGGGATGTTCGATTCCGATTCGGCGTTGCACAGCAGCTAGCACCTGCTGTTCTGCGCCGAGCAGAAATGGCCGATAGCCACGCTGAGCGCAAAGCGCGAAAAGGTTGACCATGATGTCAATGCCTGCAACCCGCTCCGGTACTTCGACCCCGCACAGGCGCGCGCCCCATAGTACGCCGGCGCCGTCGACGTTCACGACGTCTGCGCTGGTGACGTCATCGCGCAGCTCGGCGTTCTTTTGCATGTTCACGAGCTTGGCAACATTGATGACCGTGTGATGCATCGACCGATGGGAGGCCATCGCTTCATCCGCAAGCGTCAGAGTTTCTGCCATGGTTAGGGCGTGAACCGGCGAGCCCAGGAAGCTTCGCCGCCGTTCACTCAACAGCCGATGCTGTGTCCAATTCGAGGTCATCAGACTATGCAGCGTGCTCGGTGATCGAAACGACGTTACGGGCAGCGCGCGACTTAGATCCCTCTACGCGCGCGTCGGGCTTGCGAGCCTTGCGCCAGGTCCATAGACCGCGGGTATCGACGAGTTGTTTGTCGCGCAATGATTCCGGATCGATGAAGTTGAACTGTCGGTGATCGACCAGCAGCACCACGATATCCGCTCGGTCGATCGCGCTCAGCGGGTCGACGAAGTCTATACCGCGACCTTCCAACTCGTGCGGCAGCGCATGAGCGTAAGGTTCGGACGCAACAATTTTCACGCCCGGCAGTTCCGAGAGCCGTTTCACCACCTCCACCGCCGGACTCTCGCGCAGGTCGTCGATGTTCGGTTTGAAACTGAGGCCGAGGCAGGCGATCGTCTGCTGCTTGCCGGGTTGCAGCAAAGCTTCGATGTCCTTGACCACAGCGTACGGCCGCTCCGAGTTCACCCGTCGCGCGGCACTCATCAGCTGCGTGCTCTTAGGCGCGGCGTCGATGATGAAATACGGATCCACCGCAATGCAGTGGCCGCCTACGCCGGGGCCCGGCTGCAGGATGTTGACGCGCGGGTGCCGGTTGGCGAGATCGATGACCTCCCAAACGTTGAGCCGGAGGTCCTGGCAGACGGCGGCAAGCTCGTTGGCAAAGGCAATGTTGACGTCGCGGAAGGCGTTTTCGGTGAGCTTGACCAGCTCAGCGCTCTCGGCAGACGTCAGGAAGAGGTCGCCGCCGACGAAGTTCGCATAAAGCGACGCGGTACGTTCTGAGGAGTGCCGAGAAAGGCCGCCGATTGACCTATCGTTGTTGATGATCTCGATAAGCACCTTGCCGGGCAGCACCCGCTCCGGGCTGTAAGCCACCAGGACGTCGGCGTCTTCTTCTTGCTGGTGCGGGAACGTGAGGTCTGGACGCAGTTCAGCCAGGAGGTGTGCCATCCGCCGGGTAGTGCCGACCGGAGAAGTGGATTCGAGCACGACGAGATCGCCCTTCTTCAGCACCCGGGCGACCGATTTGGCGGCGGCCATCACATAACTGACGTCAGGCTTGTGGTCTTCGGTGATTGGCGTCGGGACCGCGATGACAAATGCGTCGGCCGGCTGCGGCTCAGTGAAGGCCTTGAGCTTTCCGTTGGCCACCACCTTCTGAACCAAGCCGTCGAGATCTGGCTCGACAATGTGGATTTCGCCACGATTGACTTTGTCGACGACGGCGCCGTCTACGTCCACCCCAATCACCTCAAGCCCGCGGCTAGCCAGGATCGCGCAGGTCGGCAGGCCGATGTAACCCATACCGATCACGCAAACAGTCTCAATCTCAGCCATGGGAAAGTTCCTCGAGGATATGGGCGCTGGCGTGGCCATCGCCGTAGGGATTGTGTCGTTCCGCCATCCCCCGATAGGCGTCCGGGTCATCGAGAAGACGACTGGCGATTGAGACGATCCGATCGGCATCACTACCGACGAGCCGCGCGGTGCCCGCGGCAATGCCCTCGGGGCGTTCCGTGTTCTCACGCATGACGAGGACCGGCTTCCCCAGCGATGGCGCCTCTTCCTGCACACCACCGCTGTCGGTCATCACCAGATAGCTACGCTTCTGCAAGTATAGAAACGGCAGGTAGTCCTGCGGCTCGATCAGGTAAATATTGGGAACTCTTCCAAGGTCAGCAAGAACGACATTCCTGACGTTCGGATTGGGGTGAACTGGATAAATGATTTGCACATCACCGCGCGCTGCGAGAACCTTCAACGCTTGGCAAATACGCTGGATACCGCCGTCGAAATTCTCACGGCGGTGGCTGGTGACGAGGATCAGCTTTTTGGCGGGATCCAGAAAACCGAACGGTGCGGCCAGCGTACGGTTGAGTTCCGCGTCTTGCTCCATGGCATCGGAGAAGTGCAGCAGCGTATCGATCACGGTATTGCCGGTTACGAAGATGCGACTCGGGTCCTTGCCCTCGGCAATTAGGTTGTGGCGAGCCTCCGCAGTCGGGGCAAAGTGCCAGCTCGCAATATTGCCGACGATGAGGCGATTGAGCTCCTCGGGGAAGGGACTGTTTACGTTGTGGCTGCGCAACCCCGCTTCGATGTGGGCCACGGGGACTTGCTTGTAGAAGGCCGCAAGCGCTGCGGCCATCGCGGTTGACGTGTCGCCCTGAACCATGACGATGTCGGGCCGTGCCTGTTCGAGTACCTCCTGCATGCCGCCAAGAACCCTCGTCGTGACGTCGAACAGAGTCTGGCCGGCGGTCATCACGTTGAGGTCGTAGTCGACGCTCATCCCAGTGAGGGCAATCACCTTGTCGACCATTTCGCGGTGCTGCGCGGTGACACAAATCTCGGTGACAAAGCTCGGATGCCTCAGAGCTGCGCGGGCGACGGGAAAGCACTTAAGGGCCTCGGGTCGAGTACCAAACACGATTAGCAAGCGCTTGGGGCCAGGGCGCGGCGATGGAGAGAGAAAGTTCATCCCAAAAATCCAGGCAGACGTAACGGCTGCTTTCGAGTTAGTTCTGAGCGCTATAACTAACTCCGTGGACCGCCTGCATGTTGAACAGGCTTAATCTATGCTTAACGCCGACTGCGGCGTTTACCTTTACAGATCAATCGCGCTTGAAACCTGCGATTGACTCCGGCAATGGGGCTTTTGTCGTGGGATCGATTGTAAACACTTTGAATAAAATCTTACTGATTTCGCGGAAGTCTGGATCGCGAGCCTGGGAACATCTGTTGCGCGACCGGCTTTCTGATGCCGGCTACGACGTTGGGGTCGAACTCACAGACGCGGTTGAGCTGGAGGGGCCTGCACTGGACTGGGCGCTCGGATTGTTTCGGCGCGAGCCGTCGCTTGCGGCTCCAATGCCGCCGCTCCAATCTCGTGCCGGGTCCGACGCCGATTTGGTGATCGACTTGACAGGAGCCGCGCCCCCCGGCGCCACCCCCACCCTCACTTTTGCTCTTTGCGGGTTTGCCAGTCTCGCGGAGGGATTTGGGGCCATGCTCGGCGGTGATCCGCCCCTGCCCGAACTGACCGCTCTCCTCAACGGCGTCCCCGTCGGCCGCGCGGCGCCTATGCTCGGGGATCGAGTTTGGCTCGCTCGCATGGCGAACGACGTTCTGGCCGCGTTGGTAAGCTTTGCCGCGTCGGTGGTAGCGGCCCAACAAAACGGTAGCGCGCAGCCTGTGGTTACGGCACCAGCAAAGGCGGCGCGTTCCAGTCTGATCCGTGCCTACCCCCCGGTTCTCGCTGCCGGTATCGTCGGTCGCGCGCTGGACCGACTGGGATGGCGGCGTGCCAGAACTTGGCACGTCGGATATCGGAAAATCGGTAGCGTGTGCGTCGCCGACACCGGTCGCCTCGACGGCGAGCCCTTCACAATCCTCGAGGACGACGGCAAGCGCTTTTACGCTGACCCGTTCGTTATCGAGCGCAACGGCAAGTACTATCTCTTCGTGGAAGAGTTCCCGTGGAGCACCAAGAAGGGTGTCATCGCGGTATGCGAATTCGATGCCCAGGGGCATTGCGAGCGGCCCCGGGTCGTCCTCGAGGAGGCTCACCACCTCTCCTACCCGCAGGTGTTCGCTGCCGAGGATATGATTTATATGATCCCCGAAAGCAGCGGTGGAAACGAGTTGGTCCTCTATCGCGCAAAGAGCTTTCCGGACGAATGGGAGCGCGACGCCGTGCTCATTGCCGGAGCCAATCTCAATGACGCGACGCTGCTCGTTCGTGACGGACGCTACTGGATCGTCGCCACCTCATGCCTGTCGGGAGGCAGTGCATCGGATACTATGGTGGTCTATGGCGCGCCCAGCCTCCGCGGCCCCTGGAAGCCGCACCGAACGAACCCGATTTTGATCGACCGATCTGGCGCGCGCCCTGGAGGCGCTTTTATTTCTCGTGCCGGCCGGCTCACTTTGCCGATTCAGGATGGCACCGAAGGCTACGGTGGCGGCCTTGGTCTACGGGAATTGTTGACACTAGACGATGAAAACGTCGTGTGGGACGCAGTCAGTCCGATCCGAGAAGGGACCGCCTGGCCCACTCGCCGCATTCACACTCTCAACCGCGCAGGACCCTTCGAAGTCATCGACGGCCTACTTTAGGGGGGTGCTCGCCTCGAAAGCGGCGAAACGCGGGCTACATAGAACATGGTTCTCCACCTACAGACTTGGCCGCGGATCACCGGTCTCGGTTGCCGTGCGGAGACCCAATAATCGGCCTAGTTTCAGCGATTTGGCCGGCCCACGGTTTTAACCAAGAATAGGCACTGCAGGTAGCGATGCGGTCCGCTTGGTATATAGCGGCTAAAGCTACCTCCTGCGGAAGGGTACGTGCCACGCTATGACTGCCAATCACGACAGTTCTGATCGCCCCTCCTACCGCTCGGGCGCTGCAGCCTTTGCTCGCCTCGACACCTCGGACCGTCCTCTTTTGCGGCGTGCCGCGGAGCCGCGCGTTGAGACGGTAACGCTGAGCAAAATCGGTGACTTTTTGGAACTCGACTTCGGTCGTCTCTTCAGCTGGCTTCGCGCGGGTCTGTTCGCGGCGATCGTCCTGGCGGTGATTGGGGCCCTAGCCGGCGCAGCATTCGGCGTCTTGGCGAAGCCGCTCTACACGGTCACGTCCGACATTTTGATCGACCCGACGAGCCTCCAAGTTGTTCCCAACGGGCTCTACGCGGATCCATCACAGGTCGATGGGCAACTGCTCACCGCGGAGAGCAAGATGCGCATCCTGACATCGGGAAACGTGCTGGCCCGGGTTGTTGACGATCTCAATCTCGTCAAGGACGTAGAGTTCTACGATCCTAACCCGGGGTTTGGTCTCGGCTCGTTTTCTCTAGGCGGCTCGACCGACGGGCGACTCGCCGACCCCAAGCTTGAGGCGCAGGCGATGCTCGCGAGCCGTGTCCGCGCCTCGGCAGACCAGAAGTCGTATGTAACCACGCTTTCCGTTACTGCCGGCACACCAGCGAAGGCGGTGCAGATTTCGGGCGCAATTTTCCATGCCTTCCAAGCAGAACTCGCCAAGGCCGAGACCGATGGCGCAAACCGGACAGCGGCCGCTCTCAACGATCGCCTTAACCAGCTCAAGACGGATGTGCAATCAGCCGAAGAGGCCGTCGAAAGCTATAAGCGGGCCAATGGCCTGGTGTCGACCGACACCGGCGCTCTCGTCAGCACACAAACTATGACCCAACTCAACGGCGAGCTTGTGGACGCGCGCGCGAGAGTCGCCTCTGCCCAGGCCGCCTACGATGCGCTGGTCGCTGCCGGCCGAAGCGCGACGACGCAGGGCACCGAGGATTCGACCGCCCTGTCCGCTCTCCGGGCGAACGCGGGCAATTTGCAACAGCAACTGGATTCTGAATCGCGCCTCTTTGGTCCGAAGCATCCCACCATCGTGAAGCTCAACGCCGAACTCGAGGCGGTGAATGCTCAGCTTGACGAGCAGATCGCAAGGATCACCCAGGCCGCAAAGGCAACGCTCGGACAGGCCAAAGCGACCCTCACGGCGTTATCGACGCAATCTGACTCGCTCAAATCGGGGGTCTTCACCGACAACGACGCATTGGTCACTCTCCGCCAGCTCGAACGCGACGCCACGGCAAAGTCCACGGTCTACGAAGCATTCCTCGGGCGTGCCAAGCAGATCACCGAGCAGGAGCAGATCGATACCTCAAACGTTCGAGTCATTTCCAGTGCGGTACCCCCAAACGGGCGGTCATCGCCACCCAGAACCGTCTTGCTTATCCTTCTCGGAGCAATAGCTGGCTTCGTCGTCGGGATGCTGCTGGCGGTGGTCGTAGGGATCGCTCGGGACCTCCGCTCCCCCCGCCGTGACCGCGCGGCGGCCCTGGCCTGAGTGCGGCGCGTGCGGCGCATCGTTTTTCACGCTCCCAGCCTCGGCGGGGGCGGCGCGGAACGGGTGGTCGTGCTGATTGCCAACGAGCTGGCCTCGCGCGGCCACGAGGTCATCCTGTTCACCTGGAACGCCGCGGGGCCGAATGCGCTCCTCGTTTCGGCGCAGGTGCAGTTGGTTGACCTTAGACTGCCCATCCGGGGCGGAGGCTTCGGTAAACTAGCAACGCTCGGGGGCCTTTGGCGCAGCGCGAAGTTCCTTCGAGCGGCACGGCCCGACGCAGTATACAGTGCCCCCGAATTTGCCAATCTGTTGATCGCAGTGGCGCTGGTGATGGCCGGTAGCAGCGCCCGGTTTTTTCCGAGTTTCCACGCCGCCGCGTCACTGCCGAGCGAGCGGCTCGGTGCCCGCCTCGCGGTGCTTATGTCGCGGTTGGTTGCATATCGCGCGACGAAGGCGGTCGCCGTGTCGAGAGGCGTCGGCCGGGACATTGCGGCCCGAGGAATTTCACTGACCAAGATCGCGGTCATCGGCAATCCGGTAGCATTGCCGACATCTAGCGAGCAGATCTCTCTTGACCATGTGTCCGCCCTTGCAGATATGGGCAACGGACCCGTAATCGTTTCTGCTGGAAGGCTCGTTGCGGTCAAAGATCACCGAACGCTGCTTGCGGCATTCGCCGAACTGCGACGCCACCGGCCGGCTCGCCTCGTAATCTTCGGCGAGGGTCCGCTGAGGGCTGCCCTCATTGCCTACGCAGCAGAGTTGGATATTCAGGGCTCGGTGCTTTTCCCCGGCTACGTCAACGATCCCGCCTGCTGCTTTGCCGTTGCCGACGTCTTCGTTCTCAGTTCGACCAGCGAAGGCTTCGGCAACGTCCTCGTTGAAGCCATGGCCGCCGGCGTTCCGGTCGTATCGACCGATGCCCCGCACGGTCCCAGAGAAATTCTTGCCGACGGCCGGTTCGGTCTGCTGGTTGCTGTGGGCGACGCCCTGGCACTGGCGGCGGCTATCGAAGCCACACTCGATCACCCGCTCTCGGCCGACTGTCTCAAGGCCCGCGCTGCTGACTACGACATCCGCACCGTCGGCGGCCTGTACGAGGCGCTCCTCACCTAGGCGCCGTGGGCTTTCCGGCGGTCCGTCCAAACAGTGGAATGACGTTCGAGACAAGTTCGCGATGGCTCGGGGGGCGCGCCGGACGCGTTGTTCGGTCCGTGTTGGTACTGCGGACAGGCTTGTGTGGTTGCGGGCGGTGCGGCGTCAGCACCGATTCGATCGCTTCGACAAGTTTGCCGGATGGAATGGGCTTGGTCAGGACCGCGAAAATATCGCTCTTGGAGTCATGGACCAAGGGCAGAGCGTGGGTCACAACGATCACTTCAAGCAGAGGATTGGCATTTGCCGGCGCGCGTTTCAGGGCGCGGACAGTTTCAACAACGTCATCCCACCGAGCATCGTCGCTCAGCACTATGACGTCGACAGGGGCGATACGAAGAAATGTCGAGAGGGCCGGGATCGTCGCGAAAATAGGTACCCGGTAGTTTCCGCTTTGCTGGATTTCGCGGCCGACAAGGGCTCCAAAAGCCGGATTGCCGGACAGAACGGCCACTGTTCGGGCGCGCGTTTGGTTCGTCAAGGTCGACCTCCGACAACATCCTTACCAGAGCCTTAACATCGCCCCCGCGGCCACGCCTCGACCGTTTTCGATCGTCCTTAATGGCCACTGCCGTCGTTAACGCAATCGCAACCATACAATTGGGATGGCCTGGCAACGATGCTAGCTGTGCGACGGACGAAGTGTCTCGTTCGACGTATAAGGCGGCACGAATGGTGCATGAGCAAATTACCTACGGCGGCCGCACCGAGCGGCGGAACGCGCCGCGCCGGACGACCACTTACGCTATGCTCACGAGTAGCCTCGGCATTCTCGAAGGTACAGCCGCAGCGCTTCTGGTGCTCGTGCCCCTCTTACTCGAGAGGCACGGAGTGGTCCAATTGCCTACCGTAGGCTGGGCCAGCGTTCGGCAGCTTGGTTGCGCGGTACTCGTTGGCGCCGTGTACGGCACGTTAGCATCGCAATCTGCGTCCCGGTTCCTGGAGACTGCCTGTTATCGTCGCGCGGCGCTCACGGAAAGCGTGGTTGCATGGACCGTGGCACTTGCGAGCGGCTTGTTCCTCGGCTTTGCCGCTTGGCTCCAACCGGAGCTGTCCCGCGCCACGCTCTGGACCTATGGGACGGGTATTCTCGTTCTCTCGCTTCTTCGTGGGATTGCATACGCGGGCGTCGGCGCACGCATCCGCTCCGGACGGCTCCAGTACCAGAGCGTGGCGGTCTTTGGCACGCGATCCAACGTCGAGCGCTTTCTGGCCCGGGCGAAGCTCTGGCAAACCGGGTATAACGTCACGGGGACGCTGGAATTCGACCCGATCCTCGACCCTCGCAGCACCGTGGGTTGCTCCGCCATGGTGGAGGCGGCGCGTCGATACGTCGCCGCAGGCGTCAGCCATCTGGTGCTCGTCGGCTCGCTCGACGACATCGCCGGCCTCGAACGGCTCGCCAACGACCTTAAGCGGTTCGCCGTCGGGGTCGTCGTGGTTCCAGCCACGGATAACACGACCTTCAGATTCCTCGACGTGGTACCGTTGGGGGCCAACAATGGGATGAGCGTGCTGCGCAAGCCTATGGGGCTAGCAGATGCCGCGGCAAAGCGGCTTTTTGATCTTGTCGGAGCGTCGTTGGGGCTGGTCGTCCTTTCACCCTTCTTGGTAATCCTAGCGCTGGCTATCAAGCTCGATAGCCCTGGACCAGTATTCTACCGGCAGGAGCGACGCGGCTTTCACGGAGAAGTGTTTTGGATCTGGAAATTCCGGTCGATGCGCGTTTTGGAGAGCGGTAGCATCATGACTCAGGCGCGACTCGATGACCCCCGCTTTACACGAGTGGGCCGAGTAATCCGCGCCTTCTCGGTCGACGAACTGCCGCAGCTCCTCAATGTGCTTCGCGGCGAGATGAGCCTGGTCGGTCCGCGCCCGCATGCCCTCGTCCACGATGACCTCCTTGGCGGCCAGATCGCGAGTTACGCCCACCGCCAGCGGATCAAGCCAGGGATTACCGGCTGGGCTCAAGTCAATGGTTTTCGCGGCGAAACGTCGACCTACTCGCAGATCGAAGGCCGCACACGGCACGACCTGTACTACGTGGAGAATTGGTCGCTTTTCCTAGATTGCTGGATCATCGTTTTAACGATTCTTTCGCGGAGGGTGCACAGCAATGCCCTCTAGGTGGTCGGCCTGGGTCCCAAGCATGGCAACGCTTCTGCGGATTTCCGCATGGGCCCTATTCCTTTTCATCGCATTCTCGACTTTTGTACCAATCGGTTTGCGACCGATGACTGGCGCTTCGCCAAATGTGGAACGGGCCGGGGCTTACGCGCTATTCGGTTTGGTCTTCGCTCTCGCGCACCCCAGACAGCTGTGGCTGGGGTTGGGTGTGATTGTATTTTCGGCCGCTGGGCTGGAACTTCTCCAGCTCGTCGCCGTGACTCGGCATGCTAGGCTCGCGGACGCCGCCTTCAAGCTCTCAGGAGGGAGTCTCGGCCTTGCGATCGGGGTCGTTGTGGATCGGCTAATTTGGCGCCGAACGGCAGAGCAGCGATAGCTTTGGTGCGTGCCTTTGAAGGAATCCTCTAAAAGTCAGCCAGGACTCCGGCCAGAATTGCGTGGGAAGGCTAGGGTGGCTCTTCCAACGTGGAGGCACACTTAGCGGCCGTCAGATGTACGTTGAGACATCTAGCCTCTGGTCGATGAAGGCTCGCTTACCGGCGCGGCCGGAGGCGAGTTTGTCGACCCGAACGGTGTCGAATATGATCTTCCCGTGGGTGCGAGCTGTGAGGTCGGTCGCGAGGCGCCTTGCATCCCCTTCGGTCCCATCGGCAGTGGGTACGTAGCGAATTGTCGCCGCTCCCGGCGCGCTCTGAAGGAACTGATATTCTTCGATTCCCCTAAAATACCGCGGGTTCTCAGGTGTAAAGTCGATCATCACTACCCGGTTGTAATCCGACGAGATCAGGAAATCTGGCTTGCGGCGAGGAATGATGTGTTGAACCTTGAGTCGCTGGCCGTTGGCTTCAGATGGCAGTTCTACCAGCGTTGCCCGGTCCTCGGTGTCATAGCGAATGAATGGAGCGGCGGACGCTAGCAGCCCGGTTCCCACCAGACGACCTTCGCGGCCCGGTTCGGTAATCAGTTGGCCATTGGTATCGACGAGCTCGGCAAGGCCATACAGCGGGTCGAATACATAGTTGCCGCTCTCGTCAATCTCGCGGGCGAAAAGCGCTTTTTCGCTGAGCCCGTAAAAATTCGCTACCGGTACTGGCCCCAGTACGTGAGCAATCAGCTTACGCTGGTGATCGTAGAGCGGCTCCGAGATCGGGAGGATGCCCTTGAGGGGAAGCCGCGGGCTGCGGCCCAGGCGGCACATGTGACGGCACATAAGTTCAATCGCCGATGGATAGCCATAGAGATAGGTGAGTCGGTGACGATCGATCAGGTCGAGGTAGTAGACCACGTCCCTCGAGGTCATGGGATAGACGGACAAGCGCAGTTCACGCAGCGCTGGTTCCCATTCCGCGATGCGCCTGCCGTGAGGGCTAAGACCAAAGCCCCGGAGAACGATTTTTGACATCCCTTCAACGAAGCCTACTCGGCTCCAAATGTCATATACGAAGGCCATCTCGCGAGCGCTGCGATCCCGATCCAGATAGAAAGTGAAGGGCCTCTCACCGTTCGATCCGCTCGTATCCCCTACGTCAGCCTTCGACTTGGGTATCGTCAGCAACGCATCGCCCGCCACGCGCAAATCGTCCTTGAGCAGCACGGGCAGGCGTTGGAGGTCGGTGGGGCTAAACGTCGCCAGATCGAAGCCCTTGCCCAGGTGCCGATCGAACAGATTCATGTAAAAGGGGCTGCCAGAATAGGCCTTTTGCATGATGGCCCGCAGCTGAGTGACGTGAAGCTCCGCTGCGAAGGCAGGATCCGCGTTGGCACGCGCGATCCGCTCGCGCCATTGCCGGTAGGTACGACCGAACTTGAGCCTTGTTGGAGCCAAGGCGACGAGAGGCGCCAATGAGCGTCGCACGACCGCCGGGGCTCGCACGTAGGCGCCTCGCGCCACATCCATCAGCGTCATCCCCTAACTCCGTTCTACTGGCGCGGAAATCCCACCTGACCGCGACCGTCAAAAATACAAACTTCCATGAGTGGTATCGCGCGAATGAAAATGCCCCAAGACGTGTTACTGGGGCTCAATCCCGACGTGAACTCCAACATCGGTTCATTATTAACGCGCGGGGCTATGTACAGACTCGACCGCTCACGCTCTGCGCCGCCTTTGCTAGAATAGGCTTCGAAGTGGCAAGCGACCGTCCCGGATTTTCTGAACAGCCGGGCAAACTCGACGATGACAGGCGCTCCGTGTTCTGACGACGAACGGCGATCGCAGTGCGCGAGCCCTGGATATCTCTTGCGCCTGCTGACCTTTTCAGGGGTTAAGCATCCGCGTTCACCGTCTCCAGAACGTATGCGAGCCTTCACGGCGTGTTTGCCCTAGACCGCCAAGTCCAAGCTAAGGGAGCGCGGTCATGTCCGGTGCATCGAATAGACTCGACTGGGTCGATTGCGCCAAGGGTATCTCGATCATCCTCGTCGTGATGATGCATTCCGCTTACGGGGTTGGCGACGACCTCCACGGGACGGGCGTCCTAAATTGGATCATCGGGTGGGCCACTCCCTTCCGCATGCCCGAGTTCTTCATGATTTCCGGGCTTTTCCTCGGTGAGGTAATCGCTCGCCCGTGGGCCCGATATGCAGATCGCCGCGCGGTCCACTACCTTTACTTCTATTTTCTGTGGGTCATCCTGCAGGTTGCCTTCAAGGTAGGCCTTGGGACCGGAGATCTTCGCGAGGCGGCTTTTGAGATCGTATCTTCGATCTCAGGATCTTACGGCGTGCTCTGGTTCATCACCACGCTCGCTATCTACTCCATGACCGCCAAGCTACTCTTTACATTCCACGTCCCGCACTGGGTCGGGTTCGTGTTCGGGGCGATCCTGATGCTGCTTCAGATCACAAGCGGCGTCGAGGCAATCGACCACTTCGCAATGTACTTCGTCTACTTCTACGCCGGCTACGCGTTTGCCCCGCTGGTGTTCCGTATCGTAGCGTGGGGCCAAGCACATGTGCGTATAACCGTCACCGGGCTCATCATTTACGCTTTGATTGAGGGCTACCTGGTGTTTGCAGGCGGCTCCGAACTGCTACCACGAGGGCTTAACATGGGCTACGCATCCAACCCGTTCGTCCACCTAACGCTCGGCTTTTGCGGGTCGATGCTGATCTGCCTTACGGCGTCTTTGCTCGTCCGAATACGGTGGATGAACTGGCTGCGTTGGCTCGGGCAGCATTCGATCGTTGTTTATCTTAGCTTCTCGATCCCGATGGCGGCGACGCGGACGTTGATCCTCAAAATGGGGGTGCTGCGCGATATCAGCACAGTCAGCGTCATTGTGTGGCTGGTGGCGCTTGGTTCTCCGATTGCTCTTTACGGGCTGATGCAGTTGTCAGGCAGGGGCAAATTTCTCTTCGAACGTCCGGAATGGGCGCACGTCCCCGGTACGCCTGGCAGCATCGGTTACCAACGCACGCAAGTTGCCGCGGAGTAGGTCGCATTCTGCGACGTGATCAAGGGATGCGGCACCATGGGCGCTGACCCGCTGATGGATGATCGCTGGAATTGTGTCAGCTGCGTTTCCCTACCGCCTGAACGTTTATCTGAGCTTGTGGGGAAGACCGTGAACTGACCTTGTGTTGTACTTGTCGGTCTCGTTTAGATCAGATTTGTGGTGACTCTCGCAGATGAGGGCAAGGTCAGCGAGGGGCTTTGCCGGAAGGTCCTTCAGGCACTCCTTAAGAACCTTTGAGATTGAAGAAACGTCGCCTACCGAGGGGTCGCTTTCTCCGAGTAGCGCAAGGGAAATGCGGCGGGGTGGCCCCGTCTGATAAATTCCTCGAAGATCAACTCGTCTCGATACCGGTACTCCGGGGGGCCTCCCCCAGCTTGGTAATAATATGATCAAGCTTTAGCCCAGTATATGGTTGAACACGGGTGGCAGCTTCTGCACGCTTGTAAGCATATGTGGATGTAATCGAATCTAGCATCGCGGTTTCCGCTCACGTTGGAAGCGTGGGAAGGCTGCGACACGGACCACGAATGGGTGGCTACAAATTGGTTAACGGACCGTGACGACAGACCTAACCACTTGATATTATTTAGCAAATGCAATCTGGCGGAGAGGATGGGATTCGAACCCACGAGACCCTTTTGAGGTCTGCGCCC
>JBDUAE010000087.1:0-7839 GCA_040004805.1 Chthoniobacterales bacterium
ACCTGGTGGTGCAACTGGCGCGCGACGATAAGGCGCTGGAGGTGAATGTGACGGCGCTGGAGCTGGATGACCCGGAGAATGTGGTGGGGGCGTTCCGGCAGTTTCCGGTGACGTTTTACCTGGCGCCGGGCTTCGATCCGCAGCAGCCGCTGGAGTGAGGAAGCAAGGATCGGGGTGAATCCGTGCACACGGGTGCGGAAGTTTCCGCCGTCGCTTGATCTCCCGAGTCGCGAGGAGAGAGATCGGTCCCCCATCCCGGAACAAACAACCGACACGCGGCGGGATTTAAGAGCGGCCTGCCGCTTTTGTTTTTCGGCGATTGTCTTGCGCCGGGCGAGCGGGTAAACGAGGGCATGGCGAAAAAGGGCGGCCGCGCGTCGGTCACGCAAAAAGGCAAAGGCGTGGGGTCGACCGGCCTCACCAAGCAGAAACGGGCGGAGAGCAAGCTGAAGGCGCTTTCGCAGCAGATGGAAGCGCAGCTAAATCAGTTCGAGTCGGTGATGTCTTCTCTGCCGGACTTCGTCTACCATTTCGATCTGGAAGGGCGCTTCACCTATGCGAATCAATCGCTCCTCGATCTCCTGGAAAAGACGCGGGAGGAGGTGGTGGGCCGGAATTTCCACGACCTGGATTATCCGCCAGAGCTTGCGACCAGGCTGCAGCAGCAGATCCAGGAAGTGATCAAGACCGGTCGGCCATTAAAGGATGAGACGCCGTACACGAGTGCTCTCGGCGCGCGGCAGTACGAGTACCTATTTTCTCCCCTCCCCGGGAAGGGCAAGGTGGAGGCGGTCGCCGGCGTGACCCGGGATATCACCGAACGGGTGGCGGGCGAACAGCAACTGCGCCATAGCGAAGAGCGCTTCCGGCTGCTGGTGGATGGCGCGCGCGATTACGCCATTTTCCAGATCAATCTGGAGAACAAGATCATCTACTGGAGCGCGGGCGCGGAGCGCAACTTTGGCTGGACCGCAGAGGAGGCGCTGGGCCAGCCCGGGCGGCTGATTTTTACGCCGGAAGATCGCGCGATCAAACGGGAGGAAACGGAGATGCGCATCGCGCTCAAGGAAGGCTGCGCCAGCGATCGCCGCTGGCACATCCGCAAGGATGGCACGCGCATTTGGGTGGATGGAGTGATGCGCCGATTAGACGACGCCGAGGGGAACTTGCGCGGGTTCGCCAAAATCGCGCGCGACGCCACGGAAGAGCGGGCGGCCGAGGAGGATCTGCGGCGGGCGCGGGACGAACTGGAACTGCGGGTGGAGGAACGGACGCGCGACTTGACCGCGATCAACCGGGAACTGGAGCGCACCATGGCCGAGCGCCAGATGCTGGAGAAAGAATTGCTCGAGATTAGCGAACGCGAGAAACGCCGCATCGGCGAAGATTTGCATGACATCATCTGCCAGGAGCTGACCGCGACCGCGCTCTTCCTGAAATCGCGCGCAAAAAATGTGGAGGCCGAAAGCCCGGACGCGGCCGCTACCCTGGAGGAGTCGGCCCAGATCGTGAATCGAAACGTCGGCCTGGCGCGTGATTTGGCGCGCGGCCTGCAGCCGGCAGATTTAAAAGGAGCCGGCTTGAAACGCGCGCTCCATGCGCTCGCCGATCAAGCCTGCGAAAAGGGAGAGATGAAGTGTCACTTCCGCGCGGCCCGTGGCGTTCGGGTCACCGACGACACCATCGCGCTGCATCTCTATCGAGTAGCGCAGGAAGCCGTGAACAACGCGGTGAAGCATTCCGGCGCGAAAAACCTCCTCATTGTCCTCGATAAAAACACCGAGAACGTCTGCGTGACGGTGGAGGACGACGGCAAGGGCTTCTCCCCACGGCGCCGGAGCAAGGGGCTGGGTTTGCACATCATGCGCTATCGCGCGAACGCTCTGGGCGGCCATCTGAAAATCGAAAAACGCAAACGCGGCGGGATGCAAATCACCTGCGTCATTCCGGTGAAACAATGAAGGCGGCCACCTCCAGCGGCCAACGCCGCTCCATCATCATCGTGGACGATCACCCGCTTTTCCGGAAAGGCGTGATCCAAATGCTCAGCCACGAGCCCGACCTCGAGGTGCGCGCAGAAGCGGAGAGCAGCCCCGCCGCGCTCGCGGCCATGCGCACCACGCCGTTTGATCTCGCCATTGTCGACATCGGTCTGCACGGCAGCACGAACGGGATCGAGCTAACCAAATCAATCAAAGCCGAGCATCCGCACTTGCCTGTCCTGGTGCTGTCGATGCACGACGAATCGCTTTACGCCGATCGCGCATTGCGGGCCGGGGCACGCGGTTATTTAATGAAACGAGAGGCGCTCGATTCTGTTATCGCGGCGGTGCGGACCGTGCTCGACGGGGATATCTACGTGAGCCCGGCGATGCAGAAACGCATGCTCGCAGAACACGTGGGCGCGGATTCCTACGGCCGCTCGGCCGTCGATAAATTAACCGACCGGGAATTGGAAGTGCTGCAACTCATCGGCGAAGGCATCGAGGTCCGGGACATTGCGACGAAACTGCGCGTGAGCTCGAAGACGGTGGAAGCGCACCGCTCCCACATTAAAGAGAAACTCGATCTCAAAAACGCGCGCGAAGTCGTGCGCTTCGCCACCGCCTGGGTGAGTTCGCAGCCTTAAACTTTATTCCGTTGCGCGCGGACGCTGCTGGATAATTTGCGGAGGCCAAGCTCGAGCCGCGTCTTCACGGTCCCGAGCGGAGTCTTGGTGCGGGCAGCGATTTCCCGATGCGTCATCCCCCCGAAGAAGGAAAGCCGCAAAGCTTCCTGCTGGGAATCTGGCAGTCGGCTAATTTCGCCCTCCAGAAAATTCCGGATATCGGGCCCGACGTTATCTTCGCTGGTGGAGCTTTGCAGCCAAGCGCGCGGCTCGGTTTCGACGTAAGTCTCGAAGCGGTCCTTCGCTCTCGCATAAGCCGCCCGGCGCCGGACGCGATCGATCGCACGACGGCGAGCGATCGTAACCAACCAGGCCAAGGGTTTGCCGAGCGCGGCCGAGTAGCTCGTAGCTTCGCGCCAGATTTGCAGGACGCTCTCCTGCAACACGTCCTCCGCCTCCGCTTCATCCTGCAAGACTTGATAGATCACCCTTTTCAGGGTCTTGGCGTGCCGTTGGTAAAGCGACGATATGCCCGTGGGCTCTCGCTCGGCGATGCTTTGCATCAGCGATTCATCCGTTACGCCATCGGTCCCACAAAAACTCTGAAAGGTTGGTGCGATCATAAATAATTGTCTTCGAAAACTCCGGCGCTTTTACCCATGCACTCAGTGATGGAAATGCACGGTCCGCCTTTGCTTGCGGACAAAATCCTCGGAGCGAGCGCGCTGCACAATTGGGGTCAGCCCTAGCGCACGCGTAGGCTAAAACCTTAAAATCGAGCGGCATACGCGCACTTGAGCGGCTTCATCCGAACCGGCCTCTCCGGGGCTCGCCGACTGTGCTACTCTCCTGCCGGTCACCAATGAATTTCCTCAAGTCTCTCGTCCAAAAATTTACCGGGAAACCCGTCGATTGGGACGAACTCGAAGAAGCGCTCATCCGAGCCGATCTCGGGGTGCCGATCAGCCTGCGCATTGTCGAAGCGCTCCGGACGCGCGCACAGACGTCTCCCATTACCTCGAACGACATCAACGAAGTGACTCGGGCTGAGATCGCACGCGTGCTGCCGATCGCGCCACCGCCGATTCGTCCCCTCCCCGCCGGGCCGAAAGTGATCCTCGTTGTGGGCGTGAACGGCACCGGCAAAACCACCTCGACCGCGAAGCTGGCGCATTATTTTAAGCGGAACCGACACACCGTTTTGCTCGCAGCCGCGGATACGTTCCGCGCCGCTGCGATCGAGCAATTGGAGGTGTGGGCCACGCGCATCGGCGTGGACATGATCAAAGGCCAGTATAACGCCGACCCAGCCGCGCTTTGTTACGACGCCTACCAAGCGGCGGAGCGGCAGGACATCGAATTCCTGATTTGTGACACGGCGGGCCGATTGCACACCAAGAGCAATCTCATGGCCGAGTTGGAAAAGGTGAAACGCAGCCTGGCCAAACACGACCCAAAGGCGCCGCACGAAACTCTGCTGGTGGTGGATGCCACCACGGGTAGCAACGCCCTCTCGCAAGCGCGCGAGTTTCATCAAACCGTCGGCTTGACCGGCTTGATCGTGACCAAGCTCGATGGCAGCGGCAAGGGCGGGATTGTGATTGCGATTCAGGATGAACTGCAGATCCCGACGCGCTTCGTCGGCACCGGCGAAAAATTAGAAGATCTGGCGCCGTTCGATGGTCGCGAGTTCATCGCGAAGATGGTGTAGAAGATTTTGGCCATGAATCGCCCGATCAAAGTTCCCGCTGCCGCGGCCGCGGAGGAAACCGCGGGCCCGGTTCCCACGCGCGGACTTTCCGGATTCATCGCGAAATTCGCGGTACTGAAGGGCGCGCAGCGCAACCTGTGGCTGACGTTCCTGATCAAATTCCTGATCTACACCGCCTACTCGGTCACCAACAAAACGATGGTGCTCTGGTTGTCGAAGGATCTGGGGTTCAGCGATCAAGCCTCGGGCGCACTGGTCGGTTGGGCTTGGGCGCCGGCGATGACGATTTTTACTTTGCTCGCCGGTTCGTTAACCGACGCGGTCGGCTTGCGGCGGACGTTTTTCCTCGGCGTCGGCATCTGCACGTTTGCGCGCTGCGTTATGATTGGGACGACGAACCCGGCCCTCGCGCTCGCGTTCGGAATGTTACCGCTGGCGATCGGCGAAGCGCTCGGCACGCCGGTCTTGCTGGCGGCCACCCGCGTCTATTCGACCACGGCGCAGCGCTCGATCGCGTTTTCGCTCATCTACGCAATCATGAACGTCGGCTATTTCGTCGCCGGCTACATTTTCGATGCGGTCCGCTCGCTCGATCTGCATCTCACCTTCGGCTCGTTTCATCCCACGCCGCACGAACAACTCTTCGCCGTCAGTCTCGTTTTCGAACTGCTTCTCTTCCCCGTGATTTATTTTCTGCGCCGCGGCGAAGGGCGGCCCGCCGCCGCGACTGAACGACCGTCCGCCCGGTCCGGCTTCCTCTTCGCGATCGGCCACACCGTGCGGCAAAGCGCAGCCGACACGATCGCGCTTTTTCAGCGACTGTTGCAACAGCCGGGCTTTTATCGGCTGCTCCTTTTCTTCCTCTTCATCGGCTTTCTCAAAGCGATCTTCCTGCAGGTCGACTACGTCTTTCCGAAATTCGGCGACCGCGTCATGGGCTTGCACGCACCCTCTGGAAAACTGGCCAACATCAACGCCATCGTCGTCATCGTGCTGGCTCCAATCATGGGCGCCGTCACGCAACGCATCGCTTCCTATCGCATGGTCATCATCGGAGGCGCGATCTGTGCCGCCGGAGTTTTCATCATGACGTTGCCGACCGGTTGGTTCGTGCCAGTCGCGGACAGCGCGGTCGGCGGGGCCTTCGGCCATTTCTATCTCGGGCTCACTGGGACGATCCACCCGTTTTACATCATGTCGGCGCTCTACCTGATCGTGTTTTCAATCGGCGAATCCATTTACTCGCCACGCGTGTACGAATACGCCGCAGCGATTGCGCCACCGGGCCAGGAAGCGTCCTATGGTTCGCTGGCCTATCTGCCATTCCTCGTCGGCAAACTGCTCATCGGCACGAGCGGTTGGCTCCTGGCCGCGTTCGTGCCGGAGACGGGACCGAAACGCCCGGGTGAACTCTGGCTCATCCTCGCTCTCGCGGCATCGGTCGCGCCCGTCGGACTTTTGCTTCTCCAATCCTACATTCGCGTGCCCGAAGAAGGTCGCGACGGTTAGCGCCGGGCGGGTTTGCGTCCGAGGCCGCGGCCTGCGCGAATAAATCGGCGTCGGATGCCTCTTATTGGAAACAAGCCATGAAAAACGATCTCACTTCTTCGCGCCCGGAACGCTCCGCGCTTCCCGTTATTCTCCTCATCATCGCTCTGCTCGTGGGCGGTTTTGCTTTCTTCAGCCGCGCGCAAGAAACCAAAACAGCCGACAACAATGCGCCAGTGGCTGACGCCGAACCCGCCTTTATGCCCAGCCCCGATGGGAGGAAGCCGTCCGACGCCGAATTGCGTGCGCATCTCACTCCGGTGCAATACGAAGTCACGCAGAAAAGCGGGACGGAGCAGCCCTTTCACAATCCTTACTGGAACAATCACCGCGCCGGAATCTACGTCGACGTCATCAGCGGCGAACCTCTTTTTAGTTCGCTCGATAAGTTTGAGAGCGGCACGGGTTGGCCCAGTTTTAGTAAGCCGCTCGTGAAGGAAAACCTGCGCGAACAGGAAGACAAATCCCTCGGCATGGTGCGAGGCGAAATCCGTTCCAAACAGAGCGATTCTCATCTCGGCCATCTCTTCGATGATGGTCCCGCGCCCACCGGCATGCGCTATTGCATGAACTCGGCCGCGCTCCGTTTCGTGCCGGTCGAGAAATTGAAGGATGACGGCTACGCGCAGTTTCTGCCGCTCTTCGAAAAGCAGAAATAACCTCCAGGCTTCGTGATTGAGGCGCGCGGCGGCGCCGTGCGAGAAAGACGCCCGGACTCCGGGTTGCTCCATTCCTGCTTCCGTGAAATAGGACGCATACGTGCCTGCTCCGGTCCCATTCTCCGACCCCCAACGCGAGCAGCGTTCCGCCTTCATCGCTGGCGTCGCGGCCTTCGGTTTTTGGGGAATTATTCCGGTTTACTGGAAGCTAATGCGCTTCGTCCCCGCGGCGGAAATTCTCGCGCATCGCTTTGTTTGGACGACTGCGTTTCTGGTCGCACTCCTCACCTGGCAGGGACGCTGGCCGGAGGTGCGGGCTGCTTTGCGCTCGCGCCGAACCGTGTTGCTTTGTCTCGCCAGCAGCAGCGCCATCTCGCTGAATTGGCTCACCTTCATCTGGGCGGTGAACGCCGACCGCGTCCTCGAAACCAGTCTCGGCTATTTCATGGCCCCGCTGGTGAACGTCCTCTTCGGCGCGATTTTTCTCCGCGAACGCCTCACTCGCTGGCAGTTTATCTCCGTCCTGCTCGCGACTGCCGGCGTCTTAAATCTCACCTTCGGCTACGGCCGTTTGCCCTGGGTCGCACTCACGCTTTGCACTTCGTGGGGTGTCTACGGTCTGCTCCGCAAACTTTCCGGTACTAACGCGATTCCAGGCCTCTTCCTCGAGACCACCGTCTTGCTGCCGGTCGCGCTCGGCTATCTTTGCCTGCTCGGACTCCAGAATAATCTGCTATTCGGCCCCGGACATTGGAGCGTGTCGCTAATTCTAATCAGCGCCGGAGTGGTTACCGGATTACCGCTGGTCTGGTTCGGCCACGCCGCGCGCCATCTCCGCCTCACCACAATCGGCTTCCTCCAATATCTCGCTCCCAGCGGCACTTTTTTTCTCGGAGTTTTTCTCTACCACGAGACTTTTACCGTCATGCATTTGATCACCTTTTCCCTGATCTGGCTGGGGTTGATTATTTTCACTGCGGAAACCATTCGCCTCTGGCGCGCCCGCCGTCCCGATCGCTCCGTCCCGCCGCTGGCCGAGTAGGCCGGTGTCGGCTAATCGATTGCCACTCTCCTCGCACGTCCTATCTTCCGCCCGAGATGTGGAGCGAAGACGATTTTCAATACGCGGCCGAAAACACGCAGGTCATTCTCGCGCCCGAACATCAGATCGCGACCTTCGGTTCCACCAGCTTTCACTTCTATCTCATCTCGGAGTTGATGGATCAGGTCAATGAAGTGCGCGTGCGCAACGGTCGCATTCACGCTGAGCGTCCGCAGTTAGTAACCCCGGAGCATTACACCCGTCTTCTCCT
>JBDUAE010000399.1:0-2352 GCA_040004805.1 Chthoniobacterales bacterium
AAATTCCAGATGGCGCAGGGCATGGAAAAAGGCGGCAGCGCGGGCGGCGTCGCGACCGAGATGGCGGTGGGGTTGGCGATGGCGCAGCAGATTATGCAGCAGCAAAATACGATGCAATCGACCGCGCCTTCCGGCAGCCCGGCGGCGCCAGGAGGAGGCGCGAGCGGCGCGGGAATGCCGGAATTGCTCACGCCGGCTCAGGCCGCGGAGGCGATGGGCGTGACCGAAGCGGATGTGATGCAGAGTCTGGAGAGCGGCGACCTGAAAGGGAAAAAGATCGGCTCCGCCTATCGCGTCACGCGGGAAGCGTTGAACGATTTCCTGAAGAGTTAGCTCCGAGCGGCAAAGTCATCAGTCCCGTTTTTTAGCCGACAGAATCCCCTAGCCTTCAGCAGAGTTCCCTTAGCCACGATCGAGGGAACCGCGTTCGGCTTGGGGAAGCAACATCGCGCCGGGCGGCGTCATCCTGAGTCGCGCAGACGACGAAGGATCCCGCACTTGCCGCTGAGACGCGGCTATCCCTGCGGTGGGACGGGGTCGCCGGTGCGAGATCCTTCGGCGCGCTGCGCCGCCTCAGGATGACGCGCGCTCAAAACTTTGTGACATCCTTTGGATCACGCTGGCAGCGGGATGCTTTGCGCGAAGTGGAAGAAATTGTCGGGATCGTATTGTTGTTTGATCGTCTGTAGGCGCGGCAGATTTCCTTTGTAGTAGGCGAGCGCGTAGTCGGTCAGATCGGAGTCGATGTAGTTCACGTAGGAATAGCCCGGAAGATACGGGCGCATCGCCGCATAGAGCGCGCGCACGGCGGCCACGTTCTGAGTGGTCGAGGAACTGGAGGACCACTCGGAGTAATATTGGAGGCAGAAGCGGGTATCGTCGCGGTGGGGAAAGGCGGTGTCCGCCGCGCCGACGCGATTGATGGCGCCGCCGTAGGCTTCGAAGATGCCGGCGAGGGGTCGGGCGGAGTTGCGCAAGGCGCTGATGAAGGCGCTCACCGCATCGTCCGACCACGCGCCGAGTGAGTAGTCGGACTTCGCTTTGAAATAAACGCGATCAGGGTCGCCATTGCCGGCGAAGTAGCGCGCGGCTTCGATGTAGCTGAATTGCCGCGTGGTGAGAGTGGGACCGCCAACCGCGAGGAGCGGGGCGAGCAGCGTCTTCAATTGGCTCACGGTGGGGGTTTGCCCGGCCGTCTGCGGCAGATAGAGCCCGGTGCAGCGGATGCCGGTGATGTGCCCCTGCCCGCCGCTCATGACGTAGACGAAGCCGAGTTCATCCGGCGCGGTCTGCGCGAAGGCCTGCCATTTTTTCAAGGACGCCGTCGGAAAGGTGTTCGGCCAGACGAGGCGGAAGGCGATGACTCGATCGACCGGGTGAATCTGGAAGGTGAACTCGGTGACGAGGCCGAAATTCCCTCCGCCGCCGCCGCGCAGCGCCCAAAAGAGGTCGGGATTCTCGGTGGCGCTCGCGTTCAATTCGTTGCCGTTGGCATCGACGAGATGAGCCGCGATCAGGTTGTCGCAGGTGAGCCCGAACTTCCGCGACGCGACCCCGTGCCCGCCGCCGTGGGTGAGCCCGGCGATGCCGACCGGTTTACAAGTGCCGGCGGGGAGCGCGAATCCTTGCGCGAAGAGCGATTCCGCGATGTCGCCGAGGAGCGCGCCGGCGCCGATGCGGGCGGTCTGGTTCGCCGCATTGATGACGACGGAGTTCATCGAACGCACGTCGATCATGAGGCCGGAGCAGGAGGAGAACCCTTCGTAGGAATGCCCGCCGCCGTGGCCGCAGAGCGCGAATTGATTCGCCCGCGCCCATTGCAGCGCAAGGCTGACGCCATGGGGCGTGCGGCATTGCGCGATGATTTGCGGACGGACGGTGGTGCGGAGATTGAAAGGCAGGAGCGCGTTGAATCCGGCGTCCGTGGGCCGCAGGACGGTCCCATCGGCCGCAGGTAGGACTAGGCCGGCCGTGGGATCGACTGCCGGTGCCGCCAGCGCCCGCGCGCGGCGCGGCGCCCGACTTTTCATGCTGTCGAGGATCGGGGCTTTGAGGGAAGCTTCGGCGAGGAAGGGCATGGCGGGTGGGTTTATCCTGGCTCGGAATGTTGCGCAGGTTGCCGGCTGTATTACCAGTCCGGACCAACTTTGAATCCTGTCGTGGACAAACGCGCGCTGCGCGCGTGAATTAGCGCGATTCCTGTGAAGCAAATATGAGTGAGATCACCGCGCAGCAGCGCTTCGAGTGTCCGTCGTGCGGAGCGGCGGCGGAATGGTCGCCCACGAAGCAGGCGTTGGTCTGTCCGTTTTGCGGTGCGGTTTCGCCGATGCAACCGGGGACGGTGGCGATCGG
>JBDUAE010000400.1:0-2347 GCA_040004805.1 Chthoniobacterales bacterium
TTGGGCCGATGGGGCTCGGATTTCCGCTTGTCAAAGAGCGTCGGCTGTGTGACTTTCCGCCTCTTTTCCGAGGAACAGACATGGCTTTTGCAATTATCAAAACTGGCGGTCGGCAACATCGCGTCGCCGAGGGTGACATTATCGATGTGGATTTCCTCGATGCGGAGGTGGGCAAGGAAGGTATTTTTGCCGACGTGCTGTTTATCGGCGATGGCGATACGCTCACGCATGGCAGCCCGCTGATCGAGGGTGCGACGGTGCACGGCGAGGTGCTGGAGCAGCGGAAGGATAAGAAGGTGATCGCTTTCAAATATCGCCGGCGGAAGGGTTATCACCGCACGGTGGGACATCGCCGGAAGCTGACGCGGATCAAAATTACCGGGATCGATCTCGGCTCGAAGAAGAAGTAAACCCTCTCAAATCTCATGGCACATAAAAAGGGACAAGGCAGCGTCAAGAATGGCCGGGACAGCGTCAGCAAGCGTCTGGGCGTGAAGAAATTTGGCAGCGAGGTGGTGGTGGCCGGAAACATCATTATCCGGCAACGGGGAACGAAGTTTCTGCCCGGGAAGAATGTGGGTCTCGGAAGGGATTACACGATTTTCGCGCTGACGGATGGCCGGGTGAAATTCGATCGCGCGGGGCGCCGCGTGAATGTCGAGCCGGTAGCGGCGTAAATCTTTTTCGCTCGGAAGCTCTGCGCTTCGCTGGGTTAAAAAAATGCGAGAAGCCAGCAGCTTCCGTGACTGCTTTTCTCTTCGGAGGCCACGCGGGCGCGCGTCCGCAGTTTTGCTCGTTGTGTCGCGGGCCGGAAGTGCGCTATAAACGATGTCGCGCATGAAATACCACACTTACCTCCTCTTCGGTCCTCCCGGCAGCGGCAAGGGTACGCAAGGGAAAACGCTGGGCACTATCCCGCGATATTTCCATTGCGCCTGCGGCGATGTGTTCCGCTCGATCGATACGCGGACGGAAATCGGGCGGGCGTTTTTGGATCACTCCAGCAAGGGCGAACTCGTGCCGGACGAAATCACGGTGAAACTGTGGAAGGCGCGGATCGATGCCGCGGTGGACGGGCATAATTTCAAACCGGATATCGACACACTCGTGCTCGATGGGATCCCGCGAAATGTGGGACAGGCTAAGATCATGGATGACCTGATCGATGTGCAAAAGGTCTTCCATCTCTCGTGCCCGAATCGGGATGCGCTTTACACGCGATTGAAGAAGCGCGCGTTGAAGGATAATCGGCTCGACGACGCGAACGAGGAAGTGATTAAGCGCCGCCTCGCCACGTATGAGGAGGAATCGAAGCCGGTGCTGAGCTATTACGGAAAAGATCGCATCACTTGTATCGACGCGACGGAGCCGCCGCAGAAGGTGTTGCTGCATATTCTGGAGAGCGTGAATGGGGTGAACGGGCAGAACGGGCATGAGCCAGCCACAGTTTGAGAATTTCACGGCTTCGAGCCTTTACTGCGCGAAGTGCAAGGCGGCGATGCCGGTGCGGGAGCGTCTGCTCCTCGTTCTCCCGGAGAAGGAAATCTACGATTATCTTTGCACCGGGTGCGCGGCCTCGGTGGGCCAGCGTGAAGTGACCGCGGGGGATAAACTCCGGGCGGAGCGAGCGCGTCCGCGTGCTCGTCGGGCTGCGCCCGCGCCGCGGATCCGGCTTTAGCGCGCGGCAGATGCGCATCTTGTTCATTGGGACGGGACCAATCGGTCTGCCGGTGCTAGGTTGGCTCCTGGCCTCGGATAAGCACGAACTCGTGGGCGTGGTGACGCAGCCGGATAAACCGGTGGGACGCAGTCAGCAGATCGTGCCGTCGCCGATCAAAGCCGCGTTGCATGATCTGACGGTGCCGGTGTTGCAACCGGAGCGGATCAAGCGCGAGACGGCGATCGCGGAGATTCACGCGCTGCAGCCGGAGATCATCGTGGTGATGGCCTACGGACAGATTTTACCGCGCAGCGTGTTGGATATTCCCACGGTGGCGTGTTTGAATTTGCACGCGTCGCTGCTGCCGCGGCATCGAGGCGCGGCGCCAATCCAGGCGGCCATTGCGGCAGGCGATGAGGAGACTGGGATCACGGTCATGTACATGGACGAGGGCTTGGATACCGGGGACATCCTGTCGGAAGAAACAATCGCGATCGGACAAAGCGAACTCGGCGGTGAATTGCACGATCGCCTCGGAGACCTTGCGCCGACGGCCCTGGCCCGAGCGCTCGATCAACTCGCAAGCGGGAACGCTCCGCGCGTGCCGCAAGTGAACGCGGACGCGACCTACGCACCAAAGCTGGAGCGCGAAAATGGCCGCGTCGATTGGGCGCAGCTGGGAAAATC
>JBDUAE010000088.1:0-7796 GCA_040004805.1 Chthoniobacterales bacterium
GCTTGGGCATGGGTGTGACCTCTTCGTTCCCGTCCTTTAGGAAACGGCCGCGATTTTTAGGAAAAGTGGGTTCGGTGTCAATCAGGGAAGCGAAGTTCCGGATTGGACGTTCACGAGCGAGATGTCGGAGGTGTTGATCGCTGAAGTTTTGATCGTGCAGATGAATGCGATCGGGACGGCAGGGATTAGCGATGGGTCCGATATGGAATTCTCCGCGTGGTCTAACCACCCGCGAGTGTTACCACTCACAGGAGGCCTGCCGACCACGATCGGCAGGCCTTTTTTGTTTTCAGGCGACAGCCTAAGGCGTGTCAGAAATTTCTGGAGCCGCCGCTCGATCAGCGCGGCCCGCTCGGGTGCCGGTCGGTTTCCAAAGCACGGGTGGAAGACCTCAGCGACGACTGGCGAGCGTCGCGCGCGGGCGAACGAGTTGCACGGGTGGTACCGCGGCTTGACGAATTATTTTGATTTTGGCAGGATCGTGCATCTGCGAAGCGCAACTGCGTAACGCCATGCCCCTACATCCTATGAAAACACTCCGGGTTCATTTGCTGGCACTGTTAATTTTCACTCTGGTCGCCGAGACGCGGGCAGGCACGGTTTCCTACGTGGCCGTTTCGCCGGTGCAGAGTGACGTGAGCTGCGGCATCAGCAACGAGTTCCAATACACCAGCGCGGTGGACGCCGGGAATGCGAGCGGGACGCCGCGGGTGATCAACGGCATCACGCTCTCTCCGCTCGTCGGCGCGGGGCAATCGGCGACGGCGGATAGCTGCACGTTGAACGCGCTGGCGGGCACGCTGGCGAATGTGAGCGAACCGGATCCGAGCACGCTCGCAGCGGACGGCAGTTTCAAAGAGGTGGTCGCCGATATGACGGTGAACGACGGCGCGCCGGATAATTCGGAGCAGGAAATTGTGCTGGATCCGGCCAGCCTGATCGCGGGGACGGCTTACGATTTACGCATCTATATCGCGAATGCTGGCTCGCCCGATCGCGAGGTTAATCTCTCGTTTGTCGGTGACGGCCAGCCGGCGGTGGAGACTGGATTTTTTAATGAGGACGATGCGCGGACTTCGCCGGGGCATTTCCAAGAGCGGAATCAGGTTTACTACATTGATTACCGCTTCACGTGGGACGGCAGTTCGACGCCCGGGGTGACGGTGAAGCAGCAGTCCGGCCAGGCGCCGTTTTCTTTCTACGCGCTAACCAACCAGCCGGTGGCCGAAACCGCGGCTGCTGGAGTCGCCGCCGCACCTGAGCTCACGGCCGCGCCGGTGCTGCGGGAAGCCGGTGCTGCGGGAGTGCGCATGGGGTTGGTAAACGCACGAGCGGATCACGTGGGCGTGGCCAGCGAGACGTTTTACGGGAATGAATCGCTGAAGAAACACGGGCGCTGGATCGACGTGAAGAAGTACGGGCGCGCCTGGCAGCCGACCGATGCTCCATCGGATTGGCGGCCGTATTCGCGGGGGCATTTCGTGCACTCGCGCGAAGGCGGCTACACCTGGGTCTCTGATGTGAGCGAATCCGACTGGGGCTGGGCGACCTACCATTATGGGCGCTGGTGCCGAGTGCCGGGAGTGGGAAGCGGCTGGGCCTGGGTGCCGGGGACGGTCTGGGGCGGCGCCTGGGTCTCGTGGCGGCAGGGACACGCGCGCGACGACTCTTATGTGGGCTGGGCGCCGTTGCCGCCGGAAGCGATTTGTCGAGTCGGCGTCGGCATCAGCTCCTGGGCAGACCGGGAATACGACATCGGGCCGGATTATTACTCCTTTGTCCACGTCCGCGACTTCGGCTCCGACGACTACGGTCGTGTTATCCTCAATCGCCAGGAGAATATAGGGATCATCGAGCACACGGTGAACATCACGAACATCAGCTACACCAGCGCGAACTTCGGTGGCCGCAATAGTGGGAACGTCAACGTCGCGAGCGTAACTGTTTACAATGGGGGGCCCGACTTCCAATCTTTCAACGCGCAGATCCGTCAGCGCGGGGGGCGGGAGATTCAGCAAATCCAGATCAATCGAGTCGGCGCGGCAAACTTCGCCGGCAGCCGCGGTTCGCAATTACAAGGAAACACGCTGGTCGTCTTCACGCCGCAGGTCACGGCGCAGGCGAATCCCAAACTGCTCCCGAACATCGCGGCGACAGTTCCGGACAATAAAATCGATCACGGCTGGGCGGAGGTGAAGGACCCGAAGGTGAAGAGCAACCTCCAAAATGTGATCGCTGGGCAGACGCAGGGGCGGACGCCGTTGACGACGAAGGCCGTGCTGCCTCCTGAGGTAGTTCGCGAGGCGACGCAGCCAACCGCGGGACCATCGGCGTCGCCCGCGACCACGAGCAGTTCGCCAGGGCAAACCGCAGCAGGTCCGAGCCCGAGCGCAATCTCTCCTACTCCCGCAGCCGGTTCGTCGCCCTCGACCGCTCCGATCGCAGGCACGAGTCCTTCGGCTTCCGCCACGGCGACGATCCCTGCCGCCGGCGTGAAAGGACAACATCCCGGTGACGCTGTCGGCACGACAACTGCCAGCGCGGCGCCCACCGCTACGGCGTCATCATCGACAGAGGCCAAGACGTTGCATCCGGGCGCGAAAGTTACGCCGGCCGTAGCGGGATCGCCTGTCACGGCTGCTCCATCGCCGGCAGTTACGCCGCAGGCAACGGTGACGACATTAGGCCAGCATCCGGGAACCAAGGTGAGACCAGAAGCGGCAAAATCGCCGGCCAGCACGGCTGCGCCTAGTTCGCCCGCAATAACGGCATCGGTCACTCCTGCGCCGTCGGTTCCTCCACAACCGACTGCCATCGCCAAATCTCTGCATCCCGGAAGCAAGGTGATCCCCGAAGCAACACGGTCACCAGCGATGAATGGCACCTCGACCGCTTCCCCATCCGCAATTCCGCAGCCACCCGTCGTGAAAGGTCAGCATCCGGGAAGCAAGATTGCACCGGCAGTGGGGCAATCGCCAGCCGCTGCTTCGCCCACGTCGTCACCTGAAGCCTCGACTAGTGCTACCGCACAACCAATCGACGGCGAGAAAGGACAACATCCCCGCGCCGGCATTGCGCCGACTAAGCCACCTTTGTCCGGCAACTCCTCAGCTACTGCCATAACTCCCGCGCCCGTAAGTACGCCGGAAGTCGGAGCGAAAGGCCAGCACTCAGGCAACAAAGTTACACCGGTACGCGAGTCATCGCCGGCTGTAGGCGAGCCCACAACAACGCCTGCGCTCGCGCACGCCACGGAGTCATCGTCCGCTGGGAAAGCACAGCATCCAGGCGCTGCTTCTGCCACAACCCCGCAACCGCGCTCCCGGGAGACGACTCCCTCTTCCTCGGCTTCGCCGGAAGCGCGTCCATCTGCTAAGGGTGGTAAGTCCCCACACCCAACGCAAAAGGAGCCAAAGTCCGAACTGACACCGGCCCCCACAACTCAGCAACATCCTGCTGCGGACAGAGGGAGTGGCGCGCCAATGCCTTCCAAGTCGGGCAGCACCTTTTCGTCACCCGCGCCCTCGCGAGAACAGCAGCGGGAATCGGCCACCTCGGAATCCATGCCGAAACAAACGCCGCGCGCACAAGAGCACACCGCAGCGAGTAAGCCGGCTCGCACTGAGCCAAGCCGGCAGCATGTTCAACCGGAGGCGCAACGGAACGAAACGCAACCGACACAGGAACGTATCACGCATCCCCAGACGCCCGCGCGGGCCGTCGAACAAAAGGCCGAGCAGATCGAGCGCAAGCAGCCGCACGCCGGACCGACTCCGGAGTCACAGACGCCGAAAGAACAGCCACAGCGTCGTTCGACGGCGTCGGAGCCGTCATTGAAAGCGGCGGAGCAAAAGGCCGAGCAGGCGGAACGCAGAAAGCAGCCGACCACTCAGCAAAACGAGCAGGGGCAGCGATCTCAGCAGCCTTCATCGATCCCGCAGCAACGGCACTCGTCGCAGCAGGAATCGCAAGCCGAGCCGGGCGTGCAACAGCGCCAGGAGCAAAATGAACGGAGGCAAACAAAACCGGCGGCGATCCGCGAATCGCAGCCGTCAAGCGAACCGCAAAAGCCCCGCCCGCAGCCGCAGGAGTCGCAGCCGAGACAGAACTTAACGAGAGGAGAGGCGCCGGAAGCACAAAGAGCAACCGAACCACGGCAGCCCTCGCAGAACTCCTCTCAAGCAAAGCCGCAGCAAGGCAGCCGCGCCTCGCCAACTCCCACTCCGCACCAGTAACAGCGCGGTTGCACTGGCAGAGCGGACACCTTTTCCAAGGTCGCTACGACGCGGAGTCGATCCGGACGAGCAAGGCTACTTCGCCGCGCTGAGCGATTCGCCCGCGTTATGAGGGCAGTAACCAAACCGCAGGGAGGGTTTGGAGCGCCGATTTTCACGGGCAAGACAACGACCCGCTTCTGCGCGGAGCAATGTGGCTCCACGGCGGCGGCGTCAATCTAACCAGACCGTTCAATTTAGACTCGGTAGCCCGGGCGAAAGAAGTGCCGGGAAGGACAATGCTGCGGTGCTCTTCGCGGAAGAAGCGATCTTATCCGATAGCACAGTTGGCAAGGGCCACTCTCCTTGCCCTAACGATGCGTCGCGGTTTTGACCGCTCGCTCAGACGAGTTCCGTTGCCACGCTGCTACGGCCCACCCAGAGACGTTCCAGCAAGCGATTTTACCAGCGCGACGTCAGTCCCGCTGATCGCACCATTCGCGTTTACATCCGCGCGAAAATTACCACCCGTCACTGCCTGACCGGCTTGCGCCTTGGTTTGCCCGATGTCGGAGGCACTGACTGCCCCACTGCCGTTCACGTCCCCTGCGAGGATGCTCATCGGGATTAGCACATTCGTGCTGCCGTTCACGGCGTTCAAGCGGACGTTGATCGTTTGCGCATTGGCCACGTGGGTCAGCGGCACAGTTACAGTCGATCCGCTCACCATCACCATGCCGCCGTTGCTGACGCCCCCGCTTCCGACGGTGGCGATCCCGGATATCACCTCCGCCTGAGGACTGCCGGTGACGGAGATGGAGCTGCCAAAGGTGATGACCAGGGTGAAGTCGTTAGTCCCACCGTTGCTGCGGCATTCGACCCCGGGCGTGCCGATAAACGGGAGGTTGATATCGAAGTCGCCGGTCGCGCCATGGGTTTTTCTGGAAACAGCGCTCAGCGGCACCGGCACTGCTTGGGTCACGGAAACCCCGTCCAGAAAAATTCCACCCACGCCTTGGTTCAGAGAGTGAAACGAGAGCGTTGCCGATGAGCCGTCGGCGGTGAACGCAAACGTCGCCAGTGTCCAGTCCAGGTTGCCGGCGACGGAGGTTGAGTGGGTAACGGTCGTGTTAAGCAATGTACTGGAAACGCCGGTGAGGAGGAGCTGGGCGCTGAGGGACGTGGGTGGGTTGTAGTTGTTAGCGTAGGCAAACTGCAAATTATAGGTAACGCCGGCCAATGTGTTGAACGTCTGGGCGATGGTTCCGGCTTGGAATCCATTAAGGTCCAGATATTGGGCTCCTGCAAACGCTGGCCCGACATCGAAGCCGTTTCCGACGGCGTTGACGACGTCAACCGACCCGGCGGTTACCGACCAGTTAGGTATGCTCGAATTATCCGGTGCAACGACGTCCAGGAAGGTGGACGTCGCGGGCTGTTCAAATCCACCATTTTGAATCTGGTCGGCTTGGGCACCCTGCGTTCCCAATCCGAGCAGAAGAGCGCTGCTAACAAGAATGGATGCCGCTGGAGAAAGTATATTTCTTGTTTTCTTTGCTTTCATTATGTTGCGTGGTCCGTTTGTTCTTCAGCCGGAAGAGGCATGCCACAAGCAAGAATTTGGTCACCCTGTTACGAACAAAGCAAGGAAAAACCATGATGCGGGGAGCGGAAGAGGTCGGTCCCATCATCTCGTTGTCAGTTTTCACCATTCAGTCGGGCGGGCCACGACGGATTCTTAGGCGTTCCTTGCGCTCTCCTCGTCCGGAATTTCGGGTACGGTGAGCGGGACGGTGCTTGCTCTTCGCGGAAGAAGCGGTCGCGCAGGGCGTCGAAGCTGACGAAGGAAGCCTTTTCGAATCTGGCGCGGCGCAGGCTTCTCTGCCGAGGTTGTGGGACCGACCGCTTTTCTCTCTTCCCTAATCGCTAAGAAAACAAAACGGCCCGGCGAGGGCTTTGCATTTGGCGACGATTTCGCCGGAATTTTTGGTCGCGCGGGTATTTTACGCGCAAGACGACGACAATCACGGGGGAAGGCAACGGTTGACTTCGAATTGAAACTAAGGGTGCGTCGGAGCCGCGTAGCACTCGCGCAAGTTTCTTTTGCTCCTTCGAGTTTTGTCTTGATTGAATCTTCTGAGGCGAGACACTCGAATCCTATGAATTGCATCCCTTCGACCGTGGCTCAATGGTGCGTTAACGGTCGGCGGATCCTGCTTCTCCTGCTTGCATTGGGGCTGGGAGTGATAGGTGCGCAGAGCGGCGCGGCAGCTCCCGGAAGTTTTTCTGCGACGGGCAGCCTGGCGACGTCGCGGAGTTCTACGAAGGCGGTCCTACTACAGAGTGGCAAGGTTCTGGTGCCAGGGGGCTTTAGCGGCCTCTCAACCAACCCGCTGCAACTCCCCAGTGCGGAGCTTTACGATCCGGCGACGGGGAGTTGGAGCATGACCGGCAGTCTTACCACCGCGCGGTCCCGACACACGGTGACGCTGCTACCGAGCGGCAAGGTCCTGGTCGCCGGGGGGCGTGACTCCAGCGGCCGACTTGCCGGTGCGGAGATATACGATGCGGCAACGGGCAACTGGAGCACAACAGGCAGCCTCACGATTGCACGTGCCTTCCACACCGCGACGTTAATAGCGGGCGGCAAGGTGCTGGTTACGGGCAGCCAAGGGGCTAGCAATGGGGAGGTTTACGATCCGGCGACAGGCATCTGGAGCATGACCAGCAATCTCGTGACCGCGCGGTACTTTCACACGGCGACGTTGCTACCAAATGGCAAGGTGCTGGTGGCGGGAGGCGTGGATAATTCACTCAACATCGCTACGGCGAGCGCTGAACTCTACGATCCGACGACCGGAAACTGGAGCGCAACGGGCAGCCTGGCGACAGCGCGAAACAGACACACGGCGACGTTGCTGCCCAGTGGCAAGGTCTTGGTGGCAGGTGGCTATAACGACCCGAGCGGACTTAACCTAACGAGTGCGGAACTCTACGACCCGGCGACTGGCTCTTGGAGCGCTACGGGCGCTCTCGCGACGGCGCGCCAATTGCACACAGCGACCTTGCTCCAGAATGGCTTGGTGCTGGTGGCAGGCGGTTTTGACCCGATCACCAGTACTGATTTTGCCAGTGCTGAGCTTTACAATCCGGCCGCAGGAAGCTGGAGCTCGACCGGCAGTCTCATGACCGCACGTGACTTTCAGGCTGTGGCGTTGCTGCCAACGGGCAAGGTGCTATTTGCAGGGGGCACTGATTCCAACGCTACCGCTCTTGCCAGCTCCGAGCTTTACGGCATCGGAATCAGCTATGTCCCGCTCTCGCCCGCGCGCATCTGGGATTCGCGCGTTGGTCCTGGACCTGTGGGGCAGAGCGGGCCCGGTTCCACGCGTACCATTCAGGTAGCCGGCGTCGGCGGAGTTCCCGCCACTGGCGCCTCCGCCGTCGTGATCAACGTCGGGGCGATCAACCCGACCGCTCAGACCTTCGTCACCGTTTGGCCCACCGGCGAGGCTCAGCCTTTGGCATCTAACCTGAACGTGCCCATCGGCGACGTCCGGCCCAATCTGGTCATCGTTAAAC
>JBDUAE010000401.1:0-2342 GCA_040004805.1 Chthoniobacterales bacterium
ACAACGCTTCCGCCACGCTCCACGCCAACGAGTTGCTCGACCTCGTCGAGACGGATCATCCCGACGCCGTCTGCATCTCCGTCGTCGCGCCGTCCACGCTCATTCACGCGCGCTTTCTTTGCACGAAACTCCGCGGCCGTTTCCCTGCGCTCAAGATTGTCGTCGGTCTTTGGGGCGCGACCGAGCGAGTCACTGAAGCAACCAAGCGCCTGCGCGAATCCGGCGCGGATGAGACGGTTGTTTCCCTTGCCAACGCCGTGGCGCAGATCGGAGTGCTAGCTCAGCCGATCACCGATCCAATGACGCCCGGCGCGATCCCCACGGACGAGGAAGAACGCCTCGCCGCACTCGCGGGCACGGGGTTGCTTAACGACGAGGCCGACATCGCCTTCGACCGCATCACGGCAAAAGTGGCGCGCCTTTTCGAAGTGCCGATCGCGCTCCTCACCTTTATCGATCGCGACCGCCAGTTCTTCAAAAGCCACAGCGGATTGCCCGCCGACCTGGCGCATGCGCGCCACATCGCGCGCGACGTTTCGGTCTGTGGCCACGTCGTCGCGAACAACGAAGTGCTCGTAATCGAAGACCTGCTCCGCGACCATCGTTTCGCGAACAATCCGCTGATCAAAGCGCGCGGCCTCCGCTTCTACGCCGGCGCCCCGATCCGTGCGGCGAACGGCCAGCCGCTCGGCTCCCTCTGCATCCTCGACTTCAAACCGCGCCAGCCGACGAAGAGCGAAACGCGCCTGCTTCAGGAATACGCGAGCGAAGTGAACGAAGAGATCGAGCGCCGCGCCCGCGCTGGCGAGAAGGCAAGTAGGCAGGAAACGCTGGCAAGCGCCAGTTGAACTCCGCGCGTCTGATCGTGCTTGGAGTCGAGCTCAGCTCGCTGGCGTTACTGGCATCACCGTCGTCATCTCCATCTCCTCGGGCGACACCTCCGCCTTATCCGTGATCAGCTTCCGCAGGAACGGGATCAACACTACCAGCGCGATGCCGACCACCAGGCTACCCAAGCCGAGCGCGCCGAATAGCTTCACATACGCCGGATTGGTCGCGACCGCGGTGGTGCCATTCGGCTCCGGGATCATTCCCGAGAAATCGCCCGCGAAGAGCGACGCCAGGCCCGTCCAGAGCATCCAGCTTCCCATCATGACTCCCTGGTATTGCTTCGGCGCTAGCTTGCCGATCATCGCATAACCGATCGGCGAGATCAGCAGCTCACCGACGCTCTGGAAGATATAGCTGAGGAAGAGCCACAGAAACGCGCTTTTGCCGTCCCCGCCCGCCAGCTTGATCCCCAGCGGTAGCACCAGAAAACCCAGCGCCATCAGGATCAGCGACGTCGCAAACTGCTTCGGGATATCGATTCTCCAACCGCCCGCCCGCAACCGGGTAAAGAGCGACGCCAGGAGCGGCCCGCCCACCACGATCACCACCGTATTGATATTCTGGATCCACTGCGGCTGAATCTCCATCTTCCCGATCATCAGGTTTACGTTATTCACCGCGAAGAGCTGCAACCCGCTTGGCGCCATCTGGTAGAGCGACCAGAAGGCCAGCGAACCAATCGTTAGGATCAGGTAAGCTGTCATATTCCGCCGCTCCCGGCGATCCCGGTGCCGCACCGTCAGATAGATCAAGGTCAGCGCCACCACCGCGCAGATGCCTTTGATCAACGTCTCCGTCCCGTCCGGCCGTTGCAGCAGAAACCACACGACCGGGACCAGCCCGATCAGAATCGCGAGCCCCGCCAGCAGCCGCACCCGGAAGTTGCTCGCCGTCGCCTCGCTCAGCGGCGTATTGCGATCCGTCAACGTCGTCCACGAGAAGAGCGCCAGCACGATGGCCACGAAATTGCCCAGCGTCGCGAAGATGAACAGGTTCGCATAGCTCTCCGACCCCTGGAAATAACCGGCCACGGTAAACCCCACGAAGAACCCCACATTCATCCCCGCATAATTCCAGAGAAACGCCCCCTCCCGCCGCGGATCCTCGGGCGCGAAACGCTGCGTCAGCATCATGTTGATGCACGTCACATTCAGCCCGCTTCCCGTCAGGAAAAACGCCAGCCCGATGTAGAACATCGCGAGCGAGCCCAGGGAGATGCACGCGCACCCGATCACCTGCGCCGCCATCCCGCCTACGAAGAGATTCCGGTTCGAAAGAAACCGCCCGCCCAGATACCCACCGAAGAGATGCAGCCCGTAATTGAAAGCGCCGAACACCCCCATCAGCGTCGTCGCCTCCTTCACCCCCAGCTGGAGATGCTTCGTCGAGTAGAGCACCAGCGTCGAGTAGAGAACGGCAAAGCCGAGCGTCGCAAAGATCTGGATAAAGAA
>JBDUAE010000402.1:0-2338 GCA_040004805.1 Chthoniobacterales bacterium
CCGCAATTGCAGGCGAACCCGGCAGTCGATCTTGCCCGCATGCAATTCGCGGACGACGAGGCGTTGCACCATTACGGCTGGGTGGATAAGCAACACGGCGTCCTCCGAATCCCGATTGATCGGGCGATGGATTTGATCGTGGAACGCGGCCTGCCCACGCGCGGTCCCGGAACGCAGAACGCCAGTGGCGTTACTCCGGTTGAAATGCAAAAACGCAAAGCGGAGGCGGCGAAACCATGAGTGTAGGCCGTCGACTCCGCTTCGCTGCGCTCAGGATGACAGCGCTGGCGAGCGTTGTCCTTGGTTTGGCGGCGCCGATCTGTGCGCAGACTACCCAGCAACAGATCGCCGCGCGCGCTGGGCTTGAGCAGAAACTGAATTCGCAGGTTCCACTGGACGCCGTTTTTCGCGATGAACACGGCGCTGCCGTTCCGCTCCGCAGCTTCTTCCACGGCAAGCCCGTGATTCTCGCGCTCGCCTATTACGAGTGCCCAAACCTCTGTACCCTCGTGCTGAACGGTGTCTTGCAGACCGCACACGAGCTGAAATTCGACGCGGGCAAAGAATACGAAATCGTGGTCGTCAGTTTTGATGATCGCGAACGGCCGGCGCTGGCCGCGGCCAAGAAGCAAATCTACGCGCAGCGCTATGGCCGCGCTGGAGCGAACGACGGCTGGCACTTCCTTACTGGCGACAAAAACTCCATCGCGCGGCTCGCGGAGAGTGTCGGCTATCGCTTCGCCTACGACGCCACTACCCGGCAGTTTGCGCACCCGAGTGCGATCACGATTCTGACGCCGGCGGGCAAAGTTGCGCGCTATTTTCCCGGCATCGAATACCCGCCGCGCGAAGTGCGGCTCGCCCTCATCGAAGCTTCGCACGAAGAGGTCGGCACGCTCGCGGACCGCGTTTTCCTCCTGTGCTTTCACTACAATCCGGCGACCGGAAAATATGGCCTACTCATCTCGCGCGTGATCCAGGTGGCCGGCGTCGGCACCGCCAGTGTCCTGGCGCTTGCCATCGGTTGGATGATCCGGCGCGAAGGACAATTCGCACACTGAGATGAATCGATTCCTCCGCTTCATCTTTCCCCCGCAGGCCTCGAACATGGCCGGCCCGGTCGATCACATCTTCATCGCGCTTCTCCTTCTTTGCAGCGGGATCACGATTCTTATTTTTTTCGTCGCGCTCTTCTTCTGTATCCGGTACCGCCGCGGCTCCCGGGTCGATCGCACTCCGCCGCAAATGGGGCCGATGAAATTTGAAATTACCTGGACCGTGATTCCGCTTTTCATTTTCCTCGGGCTCTTTTTCTGGGCCGCGGAAGTCTTCTTCGGCATGTCCCGTCCACCGGCGAACGCCACCGAAATCTACGTCGTCGGCAAACAGTGGATGTGGAAAATTCAGCACCCCGATGGCCGCCGAGAAGTGAACGAACTGCACATCCCAGTTGGCCAGCCGGTGAAGCTAATCATGACCTCGCAGGACGTGATTCACGATTTCTTCGTCCCGGATTTTCGGACGAAACAGGACGTCGTCCCAGGGCGTTACACGACCGAGTGGTTTACACCGACCAAGCCGGGCAAGTATCATCTCTTCTGCTCGCAATATTGCGGAACTGATCACTCCAAAATGGTTGGCTGGGTCTACGTGATGGAACCAGCGGAGCACGCCCGCTGGCTCGCCGAACAGCCCGCACCGGATTCTCTTGTGGCGCTGGGAGAGCGCGCCTTCCACTATCACGGTTGCAGTGGTTGCCACGCGGTCAACGCGGCCATCCGTGCGCCGCTCCTCGATGGTATCTATGGTCGCCAGATTCCGCTCTCCGACGGTTCGCTCGTAAAGGCGGACGACCAATATCTCCGTGATTCCATCCTCTTGCCTAACAAGCAGATCGCGGCTGGTTATGAGGCCGTGATGCCGACGTTTCAGGGCCAGATCAGCGATGAAGATCTCAACGCCATTCTCGCTTATTTGAAGTCGTTAGGCGACACGAATTCCTCCGCCGAAAAACCATGACCACCGCGACTCTCCAGGCCCAACCGCAGCCCCATGCGCAGGTCGCGAAGACCTACCTGAACGAGCGCACCTCGATCGCCTCCTGGCTCCTCACGACCGATCACAAACGCATCGCGATCCTCTACATGATCTCGATCACGTTCTTCTTTTTCATTGGCGGCACGGCGGCAACCTTGATGCGGCTCGAGCTGCTTACTCCCCAAGGCGACCTCGTCACTTCCGAGACTTACAACAAGCTTTTCACCATCCACGGCGTGATCATGGTCTGGTTTTTTCTCATTCCCTCCATCCCGACCGTCCTCGGAAATTTCCTCATCCC
>JBDUAE010000403.1:0-2336 GCA_040004805.1 Chthoniobacterales bacterium
CGCTCCTGCCCGACAACGATCCGCACACTGCCGAAGTCCTGAACAGTTCCGGTTCCTGGTTAAAGAACCGCGACGAAAAAGCGGCCGACCGCTTCTATCAAGCCATCGAACGCCGCTGCGCGAAGACCGATCTCGGCCGCGAAGCGATCAAACATCACTGGTTTGTCGAGACGCCCGAGGCGCAACCGGAAGACGATTCCGCCACGCCCGAGCCCACACCCGGAAGCCAATAGAAGCAATCGTTAGGAGCGGAGTCGTTAGCCAAAATTCGAACGCCGCTTCTGAACTCCCGTGCGCTGTCTCTTCAAGATTCTCATCCTCGCCGCCGTGGCGGGAGTTCTCGTTTACCTCTGGCAGACCCAAAACGGTCCCGGCCGGGGCCAGCACGAGCCCTCGAAAACCCGCACCTCGTCGCAGCAAGCGGTCGCGCGAGCGGGCGGGCAAACCTGGGGTAACCCCGCCTCGCTCCCTGATCACTTCGCGCGACATGGCGCGGATTTCCGCGCGCGGAATGCGGACGAGTATGCGCGCATGGCCGCGCAGTTCCTGCAACGCGCCAAAACTGAGGGCCTGCCGGCAAAGGTCGACCCCAGCGGCGTCCTACGCGTCTTCGATTACGGCACCGGCACTTTCGGCGCCTACAATCGCAACGGCACCACCAAGACCTTCTTCAAACCGGGGAACTCCTCCTACTTCGCACGCCAACCCGGCCGCCCCATCGACCTGCGAACCTCGCGCTAAATGAACCACTCGTGCCCAGTCTGCGGTTACCCCAAGTTAAGAGAAAAGCCGCGCACCAAGGCCGGTGGCGGCTCATTCGAAATTTGCCCTAGCTGCGGCTTCCAGTTCGGTGTCAGTGACGACGACGCCGGCTGCACCTACGAAAGCTGGCGCAAGAAGTGGCAGGCCGCGGGCATGCTCTGGTCCGCCCAGAGCGCGCCCGCTCCAGCGAATTGGGACCCTGAGCGCCAACTCCAGCGCTTGCGGCAGTAAGGAATCCTCAATAGCTCCAGTGCGATCCCTGCGAATCAGCGGCGCTGGTGGCGTCTGCTTTTGTTGGCGGAAGGCTGCGGTCGCGTGGCAGTTTCGCGCCAGAGCTTGGGGAAGATTTTTTGCCCGAGATCGGGGCGCGCATCGTAGAAGACGAGGAGCGCGGCGTAGAGCGCAGGAAAGATGAAGAAGCCGCCGCGGCCGAAAATACTCAGCCCATACGACAGCGCCACATAGGTGCCGATCAATGTCACTTGCGCGGCGTAAGCGGCTTTCGAGCGTTTCTGGTCTTGCGCGAGATCGCCCACCACCGGCGCTGCCTGCGGCGAGGTGCCGCGTTTGCCGACAGTGGTCGTCGCCTCGAAGCTCCGCTGCGCGCGCGCGCCGGCGATCAGCATCATGACCGCGGCGGAAATCCAGAACGCCGGGCGCAGGACCAGCTCTCGCCACTTCACCCCCGTGGCCAACCCAAAAATCACCGCCGGCACGCCCAGCGGGACCACGAGCACCGCCGCCGCCACTCCCAGGAACACGGCCAGCACCAGCACCGCGGCCAGCCGCGAAATCAACCAGGCCGCGCGCGGGTCCACCGTGGTCGGATCGCGCAAATCGCGCGTGGTTCCTACGATGAGCATAAACCCGAGCGTCAGATCGAAAGCTGTCAGGAGCAGGTAACTCGCCACGCTCCCGTGCGTGAGGTAGAACGGCACCAGCGGAAACGCATGGCGGAAAACATCCAGCGCGATTTCGTGCGCCCGCGAGACAACAGCCGAACTAGCGGACGCGGCGACCGTCTCTTCCGGCACCAACATGAGCTCTTTTTAACTCCTCGGCTTCTACTTGCAATCCCGTGGAGTGGAATCGGGACCGACGGGCGGAGCTTCGTCCTGCTCACGCAACACGACCAACCGGCGCGGGACGCGCCGACGCGCGACGCCGTCGGCTAATTTTCCAGCGGCTCGATCGAGGCCGTGATCGAATCGTATTGCTTCACGTGCAGGGCGTCCGCCTTCTTCGTCCCCGCCGTCACGATCGCGTAGAACTTGCCTTTCTGCGGCTCGAAAGCGTGGACGAAGACCACGAAGTCGACACCGTCAACTTTCCCGTCGCCGCGGATGCCGGTGAAGGTCACTTCGTTCCCGTTCTTGTCCGTATCGACATCGCCGAGTTCGAACGTCTTCATTTTCATCCCGTCGGCCATGCTCTTCGCTACCAGCGGAAGCGCGGTTTTGAGTTCCTTCGCGTCGTGAATGTCCTTCAGGATCAGAATCGAGAACACGTAATCTGTCTTATCGTTAGTCTCGCAATCGAGGTTCCCATCCTTGTCCGCCTTGTAAGTCCAATCG
>JBDUAE010000404.1:0-2334 GCA_040004805.1 Chthoniobacterales bacterium
TCGGCAGCACGGCGTTAAGACTATTCGAGAAGGTCTGCCCGGAGCCGGGTCGGATAACATTTTCGGTAAGCCAATCCACCCCGACAGACGGTTCGCCAGCGTCTTCTCCAAAGCCCGGAGGAGCCACGAAATTCTGGAAGCGTGCGGTCCCCGGCGGAGCTGGAGTCGGCGTGGGGGTGGACCCCGGCGAAGGCGTCGGAGTTGGAAGCGGCACGCCGGCGACGGCTGTTGCGGTCCCGGTATATTGGTCCGGCGGCGCAGCCAGGAAGTAGACTACGTTCACCGTGAAGACGCCGGTGCCGATGCCGGGTTGGTTCGGGTCGAGATCGACTACTTCAGGGCCAGGGCCGCTGGTGGCCGCTGAGCCGACGAGAGGTCCGGTGGTAGTGTTCCCTTTGTGCACGAAGACGTCATAATCTGTCTGGCCGCTGGTGTTGGGCCAAGAGATGACGATGTGTGCCTTCTTTCCCGCCCAGTCCGCAGGAGTGCCCGTGAGGGTGAGTTGAAAACTGTCGCAATTCGGACCTACGCAGGTGCTTTCGTCGAGGCTGGCAGGACCGGTGCCGGTCCCAACCCAGGTTTGAGCAGCACCGGTAGGACTCAGCGAGCCCATGACTGGATTCGCCGAACGCGAGCGCTGGATGCCGACGAAGATGGTGAGGAAGGCCGCAGCAGCGAATAAGGTGAGAGCGCTGAGTTGGCGGGATCTTTTCAGGACTAATTTGCTCATAGATGATGGGGTCGAGGTGAAGAGTCAGCCGCGAAGATTAAGTAGCCGTGCCGGCGACTGCGGATAAGTCCGACTGTCATGAATATTCGGAAGCGACTTCCTTTCGGATGTATTCGGGCGGCGAAAAATTTCACAGCGCTGGAATTGGCGGCGCGTCCGCAATGCGAAAAAAATCGGGTGTGCTTCCTGGTTCGCAGTGGCTAGTTACTCCATCGGATGAGAATTTTGATGATCAGCCCGGAAGGGCCGCCGCTGGCTCGCGCGACTGTGCTCGTGGACGTGCTGGAAGCGCTGCCGCGTGAATTGCGCGCTCGCGGGCACGAGGTCGGAATCGTTCTGCCGTACTACCAGGAGATCCGCCAGAACATGTTAGTAGCGCTGGAGGAAACTGGCGTCACCGTCGATGTGCGAGTCGGCGCGAAGATTCATGTCGCGGAATTTCTGAGCGGCCGGACCGCGGGCGGGGTTCAGATTTTCTTCGTTCGCTGCGATGAGTTTTTTGATCGGCCGGGGATCTACGGCGAACACGGCGTTGCTTATGAAGACAATCCGGCGCGCTTCATTTTCTTCGGCAAGGCGGCGCTGGAATTGGCGCGCCGACTCACGCCGTCTCCGCAGGTGCTGCACGTCCATGATTGGGCGGCGGCGCTCGTCCCGGTTTGGGCGCGCGAAGCGCAAATGCCTTTCTGCACCGTCCTCACGATCCATCATTTGGCCGAGCAGGGGAGTTTTTGGGGGCTGGATTTTGCGCTGACGAATTTGCCGGAACGTTACTTCGCGCCGCGCGGCGTGGAATTCTTCGGTCGGCTAAATTTTCTCAAGGCCGGAATCGTTTTCGCCGATCGCATCACGACGGTGAGCGAGCGTTACCGGCGAGAAATGCTGACGGTGTCCGGCGGATGCGGGCTTGATGTCGTCCTGCGGGAAAATGCCAGCCGTCTTACGGGAATCTTGAACGGCGCCGACGACGCCCGCTGGAATCCGGCCAGCGACTCCTTGCTTCCGGCGACCTACGACGCCGAACAGCTCGACGGGAAGCGCCTCTGTCGGGATCGACTCCTCGCGGCGATGAATCTGGCGCCGGCGCCCGCGGGGCCGATTTTCGGGATGGTGACCCGGCTCGTGCCGGAGAAAGGTTTCGACGTTCTGATGCCGGTCCTGGATCGCTTGCTCAGCGACGACGTGCGCCTCGTTATTCTAGGTGAAGGTGATCCCGCCTACGAAACCGCGCTGGCAGTGGCCGCGAGAAAATATCCGACCAAGTTCGCCTATCGACCGGTGTATGATGAAAGCCTCGCGCATCTCATCGAAGCGGGTGCCGATATTTCCCTTATTCCTTCGCGGATCGAACCGAGCGGACTCAGCGCCATGTATAGTTTGAAGTACGGCGCGCTCCCGGTGGCCTCCGCGACCGGCGGCATTCAGGAAATCATCGAGGATTACGACCCGAGCGCGGATCGCGGCTACGGGTTCCTCTATTACGATCAATCAGCCGACGCCTTTTGGGATGCGATCAAACGCGCGCGCGAATTGTTCCGAGACGAGCCGCTTTGGCAGACGTTGGTGCAACGAGCGATGCGGCAGGACTTCGCGTGGGGAGTTGC
>JBDUAE010000405.1:0-2333 GCA_040004805.1 Chthoniobacterales bacterium
AAGAGCCATTCCCGCCACGCGCGGGCTTCATCCAGGAAGCCGGAATTGATCAACGCCACCAGCGTAAAGGTCGCGTCGCGCAGCCAGCAGTAACGGTAATCCCAATTGCGCACGCCGCCGATTTCCTCCGGCAGCGAAGTCGTGGCCGCGGCCACGATTCCACCCGTCGGCCCGTAGGTCAGGCCCTTCAGCGTGATCAGCGAACGCACCACCGCGTCGCGATACGGACCTTCCGCCTTGCACCCGCCCGACCATTCCTTCCAGTAGCTTTCTGTTTCCGCGAGCGCGTCCTCCGGGTTGATTGGAGGTGGAGCTTCGCGGTGCGACAAAAACCACGTCAGGACAAACGGCACCCGCTGTCCTTCCTCCACCGTGAAGTCCGCCACCGTGCGCAGATCTTCGCCCCGCGTTTCCACCGGTGTGCGCAAGATCAGCGCATCCGGGCCCGCGATCGCTTCCAGCCCGCCTTCCACCTGGCGCACCCAAGGCACGATGTGTCCGTAGTCATAACGAATGGTGAGTTCCATCGTCATCGGCACGCTCCCGCGCACGCCTTCCACGATCCGTACCATGTCGGGCGACGTTCCGCGCGGCGGCATAAAATCGATCAAGCGCACGACGCCAAACTCCGTCTCGATTTCCGTTTCCAGGATCAAACTATCGCCGCGGTAGCGCCGGCGAGTATCGATCACCGCTTCCGTTGGCTGAAACATCCAACGTCCATTCTTTCCGTCGCCCAGCAGAGAAGCGAAACACGCGCCGGAATCGAAACGCGGAAAGCAGAGCCAATCCACGCAGCCATCCCGGCTAACGAGTGCACAAGTCTGCGTGTCGCTGAGGAAAGCGTAGTCTTCGATCTTCGTCATGCGACGAGGCTGACAGGCTTAAAAGACTTTCACAAGGTTCGCCGCTCCGGCCAGTGCCGCAATCCCCTCCCGCGTCAGACGGAACGCTCTGGCCGCTGCTTTTAGTCCTGCTTACTTTCCACCAACGCCCCGCCAGCGAAGGTAAAAAAACTAAAAATTCTTTTGACACCTCCCACCGTTCCCGGCAAAACGGAAACACATCAACCCACCAAAACGCCCATGAAACGCTCCTTCCTGCCTCTCCTCCTCTCCGTTCTCGCGCTCATCGCGCAATCGGCCACTGCTCAAATCCTTTACAATAACAGCAACATCCAAACTGGCACCGGCAACGGTTTCATGGGCGCCAATACCAGTTCCATCGCCGCCGGCTCGACCACGTTCGGGTTCAGCAACAACGGTACCGGGGCGACCCAGATTTTTCTCGCCGACCAATTCACCCTCGCCTCGACTTCGATGGTCACTTCCATCTCGTTTGTCGCCTACTCCACTTCCAACTATCCCTTCCCGCCCACCTCGCCCTTCACCAGCGCCACGCTCAGCATCTTTAGCGGGGCCCCAGGATCCGGCAACGTCGCCCTCTTCACCTCGAACACGCTCTCGATGACTGCCTGGACCGGTATTTACCGCGTCCAATCCACCACGCTCACCAACGCGCAGCGCCCGGTCATGTCCCTCACCATGAGCTTTGCCAACGTGACCCTGGCCGCGGGCAACTACTTCGCCGCCTGGACCGTTACCGGCGCCGTCGCGCCTGGGAATCCCGGTTCGATTTTTGCTCCGTCTGTTCATAATGCCGATGGCACCGTGCCGGCGGGCAACGCCCTCCAGAGCCTCGATGGCGGCGCCACCTACACTCCGCTCATGGATGCTGGCCTCGGCATCCGGGTGGCCATGCCGTTGACCGTCACTGGTACCGCCATACCCGAACCGTCGAGCCTCGGTTTGATGCTCTTAGGCGGCGCTGGCCTGGCCTTCGGTGCCATTCGCAGCCGCCGTCGCCAGAGTTGATTTCTCCAGCGATTCTTTTTGAGAAGGGCGACCGTTACTGCGGTCGCCCTTTTTGTTTCCGGCAGCGCTCCGGACTCCCCTCCTGCTCCTAGTTGCCTTGCTCCTGCTTCCCCGCCAGCGCCGCGATTCCCTCGCGCGTTAGTCTGAAAGTGGTCCACTCCTCCATCGGTTGCGCGCCGAGCTTTTTGTAGAACTGAATCGCCGGCTCATTCCAATCGAGCACCGCCCACTCCATCCGTCCGCACCCGCGCTCGTGCGCGATTTGCGCCAGCCGCTCCAGCAAGGCACGGCCGTAGCCTTTGCCGCGCGTCTCCGGTCTAACGAACAGATCCTCCAGGTAAAGGCCCGGACGTCCCAGCCAGGTCGAGAAATTAAAGAAATAGACGGCAAAGCCCACGGGCTTCCCATCCGCCCTCGCCAGCAGCACTTCCGCCGCCGGCTTTTCTCCGAACAGCACTT
>JBDUAE010000406.1:0-2332 GCA_040004805.1 Chthoniobacterales bacterium
GCTCCTTCACGACCGGTAGCTCTTTCGCGACCGGTGGCTCTTTAGCGATCGGCGGCTCTTTAGCGACCGGTGGTTCTTTCGCAACCGGCGGCACGGTTGCGGCGCGAGGAGGAAGGGGCGCAGCCGCGGTCGGAGCGACCTTTGGCGGCAAGGTCGGACGGGACTCGTTAGGCGCGTTTTCGGGGCCGCGCTTACGGTCCGCTCCGCCGCGGAGTCCGCGCGGATTTTTGGCGCCCGCGTCTTCGTCGTTAGGCGCCGGCGGCGTGACGTCGCGAACCGGAGGATCTTTTGTGAATTGGCGCGGCACCGGCGTGGCGGTGACGACAGGAGTCGCTGCCGGCAATTGCTTGATCGGGGGCATCATTCGCGGCGTGATCTTCGGAGCGGCCGTGGCGACAGGAGGAGGCGTCGCAGTTGCCATCGGCGTCGATTTGATCTCGGGTGTTGGTTTGGTAACTGGAGGCGCGACAGGCGATGGCGTGGCCACGATCGGCAAAGGCGTGGCGGAAGGCCGTGGACCCTGGTGCGGAGTGGCAACCGGCGCGGCGGTGGGAGCAGGGGTCAGCGCCGGAACTGCAGTCGCCGTCGCAGCCGGAGCGGGTGCTGGCGTGCCTTCCAAAACTACTGGCTTTTGAAACGTCTTCGGCGGCGCGTCAACCGGGGGCGCTTCGGCTTGCATCTTCGCGCGTGCGCGTTGCGCATCGGGCTGGTTGGCATTGGCTCCGCGCTCGCGTTCCACCGTCGCCTGTGGGATGGGCGCTCCGACGTTCCGCGGGCGTTGGGTAGCGCGCGCGGTGAAGAGCGGGGTCATGATGGAGAGGACGTCGCCGCGAACGTTCGACTGCGGGGTAGCGTCATCCTCGATGTTGTATTCGCGCTGGAGGCGGAGGCGCTCCACCGGTTGGCGGCTGTGTGCGCGCAACTGATCGTAGTTCGGGCCTTCGTTTACGATCGTGGTGTTGTTGTAGGTAATATTCGTGACGTTGGTGGTTTCGCTCACGATCGTGGCATTGCGGTCTTCGGGAAGAACCGAGCGCTCCAAATTGTCCGCGCCGATATCTTCATTCGGAATGAAAACGTATTCGTCCGCGTCGATATCGTAGTAGCTGTCGGCCCATTTTTTGATTCCGGTTCGGCGCTCAAAACGCGCTTCCGGCGGCAACGGAGCCCAGCCGACATGTTCGCTACTCGTCCGCCACGAAACCCAGGCGGGCGCCCATTCTTCACCAGGAACCCAGACCCAGCCGACTCCGCGCAAACGCGTCCAACGTCCGTAGTGATAAGTCGCCCAACCGAAGGGCTCGCCGGAAACCCAAGTCCAGCCGGCATCGGTGTAGGCCCAACGGCCATCCGTATAGGGACGCCAAGAGCGAGATTTTTGCGCGGCCCGCGGCTGCCAGACATAGCCGTAAACGCCGGTCTCGCGCCATGATCCGTAGGGCTCGAGTTTGCGATAGAAGGTGTCATACGAGCGTGCACCGCGCTCGTCGCGGTCGCCACGGTCAGCGGAAGATGTCTCGGTTCGAGCGATCGGCCGGGCCGTGGCGCGAGGAGCTACAGTCGCCAGCGGCTGCGCGGCGGCGGATTCTTTATCCGCGAGGGCGCGTTCGCGCGCATCGAGATCGGCCTGCTGCTGCGCGAGGCGCTGCTGATCCGCGGTCTGGTGTTCGGTTGCAAGGCGCTGTTGGACTTCGCGTTCTACTTGCGCATTACGATCAGCCTCACTCGCGGGTTTATCGCAGGAGACGGCGAGAGCAAAGAGGGCGATCGGGAGGAGACTGAGCTTTTTCATCGTGAGTATAGACCGGTGCGGTCGTGGCTTATTCGAACAAAAAATAGCCGACATGCTGGTTGCCGGCGTCGCTTTACGGCGGTGTGGGTGATGGAACGGGAGTGGCGGCAGCAGGCGCGATTGTGACCGTTTCAATCTGACCACGCCGGGCGTGTTCCACGTTGGAGTAAATCGTGACGAGCGTCATCGCGACCAAGATTAGGGCCATGATTTGCAAACCACCTGGCGGCACCAGCGGCTCGGGCGGGGGAGCTTTGCGGTCGGGTCGGTGATCCACAGCGCACTAGTCTCATCCCGAAGTTTCGGGCGCAACCTGACACGCTATTTCATTTCCAAAGCGGCGATCGCTTGCATCACCCGCTCACTCAGCTTGCGGTAAAGTTCCTTCCCGCGCGGCTCCAGATCGGCCGCGGTAAAATAAATCGGCTCGCCAATGACGATCGTGATCGGTCGCAAGCGCAACCGCCCGCCGCGCGGCAAGGCATCGTGCGCTCCAAAAATCCGCATCGGCAAAACCGGCGCGAGCGTTTTCGCAATCAC
>JBDUAE010000407.1:0-2332 GCA_040004805.1 Chthoniobacterales bacterium
GGCGCGCTCGTGGACGTGAAAATTACCGGCACCGGATTGAAACCGTTGATTAACGGTTCCGTGCGCCTGGAGAATGTGGAGGCGACGCTGCCCTTCAGCCGGATGGAAATCACGCAGGGCTTTATCTACTTCAACCCCGAGGATCCGCTTAATCCCGGGCTGGATTTGCAAGGCACTTCGCTGATCCGCGATTACACGGTGCGGGTGTACGTTTACGGCACTGCGGACTCACCCGAAGCAGTTTTCTCGAGTGAGCCGCCGCTGCCGCAGGAGGAAATCATTTCTCTTCTCGCCACCGGGACCACTCGGGAGGAGCTGGCCAGTGGAGGCAATGTGCTTGCCGGGCGCGCGTTGATGTTGTTAGGACAACAGCTTTATCAAAAGATTTTCAAAAAGGGCAAAGCTTCGAACACCAATTCCATTTTCGATAAGCTCCAGGTCGATGTGGGCGGAGTCGACCCTCGAACCGGGCAGCAGACGGCGGTGGCCCGGTTTCGCGCGACGAATCAGATCCAGCTTATCGGCGAAGTGGGAGTGCACGGAGATTTTCGTGGCACGGTGAAGTACTTGATCCGTTTCCGATGATGAAGCGTCTCTTCCTCCTTCCGGCTGTGGTCGGCTATTTTTGCGTGGTGCTGGCGGCGTTGGCACAACGCGAGGTGGATCCTCCGGCGCAGGTCGCAAAAGACCAGGCGCAAAAGCAGGAAGTCAAGCAGCAGGAGAAGGTCGCGCAGAACTCGAACGTCGAAATAGTGGGCGCAGTTTCGTTTAAGGAAGACGAACTGCGGTCGCAATTGAAGGAGCAGATCACTTCGATCGCCGAACTCGGTTTGACGGCGGCGCGCGGGGATGATGCCGCTTTCCTGCTGGAACTGTTTTATCGGAAACACGGCTTCGAAAAGGCGCATGTCGGCTATTCGATCAATGGCGGCCGACTGCGTCTCGAAATTGACGAAGGCGTCCGCGTGACCGTGGGCGCAGTCAACTTTGTCGGGAACGATAATTTTCCGAGCGACAAGCTTTTTGAATTTGCGATCGGCCCGACGCGAGAGCGCTACGGCAAGACGGAGAAGACGCTCCCGTTCGTCAAAAATGATCTGGAAGAGGGCGTGGATCTGGTGCGCCGGCTTTACATCGCGGAAGGGTATTTGAACGCGATTGTGCAATCGCCTAACTACTCCTTCACGGCCGACGGCACCCAAGTGAACGTCACGATCGCGATCGTGGAAGGTCGGCAGTATGCCTTCGGCGATCTGCAATTTTCCGGCAACGCTGTTTTTGAGGCCGCGCAGTTAAAGAAGGAAATGGCCGATCTCCTCCAACAGCCCTACACGGACCGGCGTCTGGCCGATGTCCCTCGGCGCTTGCAGGCATTCTTCAAAGCGCGCGGCTACTACGATGTAAAAGTGGTGGCGACGGGCGATGTCGCGGCGGCGAAAGGGGGGCGAGTGCCGGTGCGGATCACGATCGCGGCGGGGCCGGTTTATTATTTCGGGGGCTCCACGGTCACCGGGCTGCAGCGCCTCCGTTCCAGCTACGTCACGAAGCGTTTTCGCAAGCTAAGCGGAGAAAAATACAACCCGAAGGTCGTGGACGAAAAATTTCGCGAAATGATGAAGAGCGGCCTCTTTAGCGTTCTGCAAATAAAGCCGGTGGCAGTGGACGGCGACCGATTGCGGTTGGACATCACGGCTGAAGAAGCGAAGAGCAAGGAATTCGGATTCTCTCTCGGTTACGGCACTTATGCTGGCGTGATCGTGGGCGCATCCTTCCGCGATCGCGATCTTTTCGGCTACGGCCGGCCCATCACTACCTCCGCGGAATATTCCAGCCGCGGCTACAAAGCCGAAATACTCTATGAAGATCCTTACCTTTTCGACACTGAGATTCACTTTAAGAACCGGTTGGCTGCGCTGACGTACGATTTCGACAGTTACTCGAAGTTTGAGGTCGGAATCCGGCTGGACTTCGAGCGCGAGCTGACCAAGCAATACAAAATCGGCGCCGTCTTTAGCGCCCGTCATGTCGACGTCACGAGTGCTTCGATCGATCGCGCCCTTCTCGGACGGACCAGTTATCAAGCGAATAGCTTTGGCTTAACCCAGACCCTCGATTTGCGGACGAGTCCGCTGGTTTCGCCCCGCGGCATCGTCATCGATAACACCTTTGACTACGCTGGGAGCGAACTAGGCAGCCAGGTCGAATTCGTGCGTGGCACCGCGCGGGTTAGTTACTACCTCCCGTTCGCGAAGGCCGACAAGATTGTCGCCGTAAATCCCACCACTCGCGAGAGCGAAGAGAGCGGATGGGAACGTTGGTTCCACCGCACGCT
>JBDUAE010000408.1:0-2332 GCA_040004805.1 Chthoniobacterales bacterium
TGCGCGCCGGATTCAAATCCGTGATCCGAGCACAAAATAACCGTCGTGTCCGGATCGGCTAATTCGAGCAGACGCGCCAGCATCATATCGTGAAAGCGATACGCGTTCCGGATCACATCCTTGTAAATGGCGAAGTCTTCCTCGGAGATCCACTCGAGGCGCGGGGGATGATACGGCATGAAAGCGTGGGAAAAATGATCGATGCCGTCGTAATAAATTGCGGTGAAATCGGTGGGATCGGTCTCCATCAACACGGTGGCGACAGCGTGAATGGTGGCGTTGTCGCTTAGGACTTTGGCGAAGGATTCAAGACGGCGATCTTTCTTCTGGTCCACCTTCGCCGCTTCGGGAATGAACGGCAGAATGTGCGCCTCCGTTAACTCGGAAGGGAAAACCTTGAAGCGCGCAAGAGACTGCGCCTTCTCCGCGGGATGCACCGTCCCCGGGGGAATGGCCCATCCTCTTTCCGGATCGAATTTCACGCCACTGAAAGCGTTCGTCACCACCGTCCCATCAATCGGCTCAGCCGGATGGCTCGCCCACCAGCCGACGACGGTACTGCGCAGCTTCGACTGGGTGAAAATGTTCCAGAGCGCTTTCGTTCTACGCGCGGTGCTGGTGTAAGGCCGGGCGCCGCCGTTCACCAAATCCGGCTCGATGAATCCATGGATCCCGTGTTTGTCGGCAAATTTTCCGGTGGCGACCGAGTTCCATAACATCGGCGAGAGAATCGGCTGCAAGGTGGCCAGATTTCCCATCACGCCCCGATTGATTAGTGCGTCGAGGGTCGGCATCAACCCTTCCTCCAGGAGTGGATTGATGTGTTCCCAATCGGCCGCATCCCACCCGATCAGGAGAACTTTCCGCTTTTCGTTAGCCATGCCGCCGAATCCTTAAAAGATGAGCCCTAAAACGCAACGAACGCGGTAAAGACCGCGTTCGCCACGAAGTTGAAATGAGTGCCGCCCGAAGCGGGCTTACGCTTCCTGCGTCGCAGCCGTCTTGCCGCGCTGCCGGCGCCAAGCGACGAGACCGAGACCGCCCAGCGCGAGCAATCCGAGCGAACCCGGTTCGGGGATTGCAGCGGTCTGACCGGCCGTGATCATGTCGCCGACGTCGCCGAACGCATAGTCGACCAAAGTAAAACTGTTTCCGGGTGAGCCATCCATCGTGATCCGGGCCCAGCCATACTGCATCCCCGCGCCGGTGTTAAATCGGAAACCAAGAAAAGCGGTGCCAGCGGTAAGAAATTGAGAATTTCCGTAACCGTTACCGGCCGCCAAGGTCGCCTGATTAAGGACAAAGGGCCGCGAATTAATTCCCTGTCCCAGATTGAGGCGCGAGGCATAATTGTAGCCGCTCGCAGCGAAGCCCGCGATCGCACCGGAAACCACTCCATACATGAACCACTGTGCCGCTCCTAAAGTGCCGCCGGAGGTGCGAAGATGGTATGGATTGATCGAATTGCCGGGGTTAGGCCCGAGTTGGAAGAAAGCAGAGGCGACCGCGCCGGGCGCAGCATTGAACGTCTGATTGATCGGACCGGAATAAGTGATGTCTCCCTCAGCGTTATAAACTCCGACTAAAGCAGTCGCAGCGCAGGCCGTGGCGTAAGCCGTCCAACGAGAAGTCGCGAGAGAAGCAGTTCGGTGACGAAGTTGTTTGGGCTGGCTCATGGCGAAAGGAATATTTCGAACGCTGCCACAAGACAAGCTTTTTTCGCACCCTTTGAGAAACAAGGCGGCTTTCCCATGAATCAGTTTTCTCGGCGGCGCTGCCGGTAGAGTGCGGGGTCAATGACAGGAAGCATCGCAGCGACGTTCAGGTTTCCGCCCAGGAAAGCGTTCACCCGATCCGCAGCCGCCGAACTATTCTCGAATAGATCGTGATGTTCGAGATGGAGAACGGAAACACCAGGAGCCGCAGCGAGCCACTCCCGGGCCTGCTCGATTTGGGCGGCAAAGGCCTTCGCAAGCACAGCGTCATCGGCCGCAGTTTTCCCCGCACGCTCAAGCATCGCGCGCTGGCTGGCCAGCACTTCCGCAAGCGGCCGGCGCATAAAAACGACGCGATACTCAAAGCCGCGATCGGTGGGCAATTCACGCAGAAGCAGGTGGATAATCTTGAGGGCGTGCCCACGCGCCTGCTCGAGCCACGATTGATCGCTGCGCAAGCGTTTGACGGCGTCGAACTCGAAATAGCCGCGCGGATTACTTTCATCGGCTAGGCGTTGGTGATCGGTCAGCGGCGGGATGCCACCCGCAGCAAGCATCTGCATCATGAGCGAAGTGCCGGAACGCGGCAGCCCGCTCACCACGGTGATGAAGTCCCC
>JBDUAE010000409.1:0-2328 GCA_040004805.1 Chthoniobacterales bacterium
GTGTGCGAACGGTCGGCGGTGTAATTCGCGACCGTAAACGCGCCGTCGGAATCCAGATTTAGTTGCGCGGTGTTAATCGTCGCGCCTTCGGCCGAGCCGGTGACGTGGCCGCTCGCAGCCTGGTTCGAAACGATCCGTCCGTCAGCAACCTGAATCTCGCGCACTCCACCCGGCGCTTTCCGATCAGTGATCAAGATCGTCCACTGCGTCGGCTGCGGATCGCCGTGCGTGCCGGTGACAGAAATAAGATGTTTGAGCGCGGCGTGGCTGAATTGATTTCCGACCGTAACCAGCGCGTCGTAAGCGGTGGCCTGCTGCGCCGCCTGTGCGGTAGAAACAACCAACACGACAGCGAATACGATTTTCCACATGCGTGGAATCAAAGGGCGCGAGCCCGGCGCTGTCCAACCGTTTTCATTTGCCAACTTGCTCACAACGGGATGTATGTTCCCGTCAGTGCGGGCGATGAAGAAGAAGAAAGTCGAGTTCTCCAGCCACACCGCCAATCTCGCGCGGATGCGCAAACTGGTACGCCGATTCCTCGATTCGCTGCCGTTGTCGGATAAAGAGCGGACATTGATGGTGCTGGGAGTTGACGAGGCCTGCACCAATATCATTCGATATGCTTATCATTTGCAGGACGATCAGCCGATCGCTCTTTCGCTCGAGGCGAAGAGCAACTGCGTCTGCCTGCGCCTGCGCGATTACGGTTGCCAGAGTCCGCCGGAAAAAATGAAAGGCCGCGCCTGCGACCTGATCAAGCCGGGCGGCCTCGGCTTGCATCTTATCCGGACGGCGTTCGATGAGGTGGATTACATTTTGAAAACTCGCGGCACTGAACTGGTGCTGACGAAGAAGCTGGGTTGAGCGCCGCGCTACGCGCGTTCATCTTGCCCTGGACGCGATGAACCCCATTCCTCTCCAGCCGCTCGAGCCCGATCCCTCTTTCGAGGTCTCGCTCCGGCCGCCGATGTTCAGCGAGTTCACCGGTCAGGTGAAAGTCTGCGAACGGCTCGCCGTGTTGGTCGAAGCCGCAAAAAAACGAGGTGACGTTCTCGAGCACATTCTCCTGAGCGGCCCGCCCGGATTGGGCAAGACTACTTTGGCGCACATCATCGCGAACGCGATGGGAGTGAACGTGAAAAACACCAGCGGGCCAGTCATCGAAAAAGCGGGCGAGCTGGCTGGTCTCCTAACAAGTCTCGAAAAAGGTGACGTGCTTTTCATTGATGAGATTCATCGCCTCCAGCCCACGATTGAAGAATATCTCTATCCCGCGATGGAGGATTACCGCCTCGACATCATCATCGATCAAGGCCCGCAGGCGCGGAGCCTGCGTCTGCAATTACCGAAATTCACTCTCATCGGTGCGACCACGCGCGCAGGAATGGTGAGCGCGCCGTTGCGTTCGCGGTTCGGGATGACGGCGCGGCTCGATTATTACACCGCGGAGGAAATGCACCGGATCATCGTCCGCAGCGCTGGCCTTCTCGGCGTGGAAATAGACGACACCGGCGCCAGCGAAATCGCGGCCCGCTGCCGCGGCACGCCGCGCACCGCAAATAATCTTCTGCGCTGGGTGCGCGATTTCGCTCAAGTGCGAGCCGACGGCAAAATCACCGCCGATGTCGCGGATCGCGCGCTCACCATGCTCGAAATTGACCGCGATGGCTTCGATCAGTGGGACAAGCGCATTATCGAAGCCCTGATCCACAAATTTAATGGCGGCCCCGTCGGATTGAACTCGTTAGCCGTCGCCATCGGCGAAGAGGCCGGCACGCTCGAAGAAGTAAACGAGCCCTACCTCATCATGGAAGGCTACATCAAACGCACCCCGCAAGGCCGCGTTGCCCTGCCGCACGCCTACCGAAAGCTCGGCCTCAAACCGCCCGCCGGCGCACAGAGCGATCTCTTTGGTTAAATGCAGAGCGATTTCTTTCAGCAGACTTCGAAGGTTCTCACGGTTGGCGAATTGACCCGCGCGATTCGCGGTACGCTCGAGACGAAGTTCGGCGCGGTCTGGGTGCAGGGCGAAATTTCGAACTACAAACTTCACCCGTCCGGCCACCAATACTTCACCCTCAAAGATCAACGCGCGGCCATCGCCTGCGTGATCTTTCGAAACACCCTTGCATCTGTTCCACCAGCATTGGCCGATGGCGCACAGGTCCAAGTTTACGGCCAGATTTCGGTCTTCGAAGCACGCGGCCAATACCAGCTCAGCGTCCAAATCCTGCAAGCCCGCGGCCTCGGTTTACTTCAGGCAAAGTTTGACGCGCTGAAGCGGAAATTAGAAGCCGAAGGCCTCTTCGATCCGGCGCGGAAACG
>JBDUAE010000410.1:0-2327 GCA_040004805.1 Chthoniobacterales bacterium
GGAATGCCGTGGCCGCGAATTTTCTCCGAGCCGTAACGCGCCATCAATCCAATGATGAGCGCGCCCGCAACTGGCGCGAGAATTACCCATGCCCCGAGATGATGGTGTTGGAGCGAGCCGAGAACCGGCGAAAAGCGCTGGAAGAAAACTACATTCGTAATTTCAGCAATGAGCCAGAGCAATGCTTTCGCCATCAGCGCGCTGATTACACCCACCGGCACGGCAAGCGCGACGAGCAAGAGCATGCGTCTATCCGTGCGGAAATCACCGAGTAAAGTCTCCGACGTTTTGTGGCCTGCCATATGAACTCGCTCCGCGCCTAGCGAGAAGCGAACGCCGATAATTTCAACATTTCACCGGGCACGGCAACGGAATTTTACTACGCACACTCAGCCTAGCCAGCACAGCGGTGCGGGCTCAGTCTGTGAAAAATAGCGACTTCTTGAGCGCCGGCAGGCCAGGGCCCGGCACGCGCGAGCGCTGCCCACGCTTGGCCCACAACTTCCTCCACAGAAAGAGCGGACACCATGACCCTGACGACATTGCGCCTCCCCTTTAGCCACCCGCTCGCACACGCCTGCGTAGCTCTCGTCTTCCTCGCTGCTCCCCTCGACCGAGCCGCTTTCGCGGCCCGGCCGGCGGCCGCCCAGCGCTGACGATTCTGGGCGCCAACGGCGCGGTGGTTCCACCCGGGGGACCGGGAATCGTGAATCAAATCGTGGACGTAACGGTGGGCCCAGGCGGCGACCGCGTTTTCGCGCCCGCCCCGGTCATGATTAACGTGGGCGACACCGTGCGCTGGACTTGGGACAGCAGTAACTACAGCGTCTCCAGCGGCAGCCCCTGCACCTTCGATTCGCAATTCTGCTCGCCTAACGACACGAATTGCCCTCCGGCGTGACTTCCAATGCCGGCGCGGTCTACCTCCACACTTTTACCCAGCCTGGCACTTTCACTTATTTTTGCGCCCTACATTGCGGCAGTGGCATGGTCGGGAGCGTGACCGTGCAAGCCGGATGTCTCGCGCCGGCTTTGGGGCAAGGTGGCATGGTATCCCGGCGACGGTAACTCGCGCGACATCGCTGGAGGCGATAATGGCATTCTCCAAAACGGCGCCACCTTTGCCGCCGGCCAGGTCGGGCAGGCTTTCAGCTTCGATGGGGTGGACGATCAGGTACTGGTTCCCCACAGTGCCTTGCAAAACAGCGCTACGATCACGATCGACGCCTGGGTTAACCCCACTTCTCCCGGCCACGGCCGCTCGATCGTGAATAAGCGCTCTGCCTCGAACATCGGCGGCTACACTCTGGAATCCGTCCACTCCCCTTCCGCCCCGACAACAGTCTACAGTGGATCATCTCGATCGGCGGTCTTTACCGCACAGTCCTCGCTCCCGCGAACACGCTTACCAATAACACTTTTCAACACGTCGCAGCCACCTATGACGGCAGCATGATGCGGCTTTATCTGAACGCGGTGGAAGTAGGCAACCTTGCCGTTTCCGGCAATACCGCCACGATCGACCTTACCGACGTGACCACGCCGCAGCGGCTGGTCTTGAAGCTGGCTGCCGTGAGCGATGGCAGCCAGACGGGCGACGTCCCGGTAGCGATGAATGTGGTCGTAGGCGACGCTAACGGCAGTGGCGGCGTGACCGCCTCCGACATTAGCCAGGTGAAAGCCAGCTCCGGTGTCACCGTCAGCAGCGGTAACTTCCGCGCCGATGTAAACGCCAACGGGACCATTAGCTCCAGCGACGTGGGTCTGGTGAAATCGACAGCTGGCGTGCAGTTGTCGCCCTAGCCGACCGTGATGGCATTGGGCTAAGCGCGTCGTTTGCGCCACGCCACTACCGACACGACGGCACCGGCCATGGCCAAAAGACCGATCGTCGTCGGCTCGGGGATGACGTTGACGGTGAACATCGGGCCGGTCGCCCCGCCGAAGGCGACGTCGTTAAAGGTGAGATCGGTCATAATGCTGCGGCTATCCAGAAATATCGTGTAGGTGCCGATGGGAGCATTGAGCAAATTGATCGTCACAGATTGGAGATTAAAGGTTCCCGGAGGATGCATGACGGGACCGTTGCCGGCAGAGCCGAGATCGAACGGGTCCGACGGGTTCAGCAGAATGGGGAACGGGACTGTATCCGGAACGGGGAATGGGTAGAGCGGATCGAGACTGGTGCGCCCGGTGATCTGGAAGAGGCCCTGGCCATTGTTGCTTTGGTAGAAAACGGAGTAGCCGCGACTGATGAAATTAGTCGTGATACCCAGCGTGAGGGTAAAAGTTCCATTCTGGCCGATGGTGATACTGTTCTGGCCGCC
>JBDUAE010000089.1:0-7737 GCA_040004805.1 Chthoniobacterales bacterium
TCCCTACCGTGCTCGCGATGGAATTCGCTCAGCTCCAAGCCCTCTATCGCCAACCGCTCTTCGATCTGATCTCGCAGAGTCGCGCCGCGCACCTCGAGCATTGGCGGGGCGAACAGGTGCAGCGATGCAGTTTACTCAGCATCAAGACGGGCGGCTGCAGCGAGGATTGCAGCTACTGCGCGCAGAGCGCGCACTACGCGACCGGACTCGAACGCGAAGACCTGCTCCCGATTTCCGATATTCTCTCCGCCGCGAAACGCGCGCGCGCGCAGGGGGCGACCCGCTTCTGCATGGGCGCGGCCTGGAAAGGCGTGCGCGATGGCACGCCCAAGTTCGAACAAGTGCTCGAGACCGTGCGCGAAGTCGGACAACTCGGGATGGAGGTGTGCGTCACCCTCGGTCAAATCGGGCCAATCGAAGCCCGGAAGCTGCGCGCCGCCGGTGTCACTGCCTACAATCACAACATCGATACTTCGCCGGAATTCTATCCGGAGATCGTGAGCACTCACACCTTCGCCGACCGCCTGCAGACGATCGCGGCGGTGCAGGAGAGTGGTATGTCGGTCTGCTGCGGTGGTATTATTGGGATGGGGGAATCGGAGGACGACCGCCTGCGCATGCTCGAAGTGTTGAGTAATTTCGATCCCGCGCCGGAAAGCGTGCCAATCAATTGTCTCATGGCCATGCCCGGCACGCCGCTGGGAGACCAGCCACCGGTGGATATTTTTGAACTCGTTAGGCTGATTGCAGTCACGCGGATCGCGTTACCGAAGGCACGCGTCCGCCTCGCGGCCGGTCGCACCCGGCTCACGAAAGAAGGCCAGGCGCTCTGCTTTTTCGCGGGCGCCAATTCGATTTTCTACGGCAACAAACTACTCACGGCGGAAAATCCCGCCGCGGATTCCGACGTCGCGCTGCTGCGGGAACTGGGTTTGCACATCGATGGCGAAGACGAGCCGCGAACCGCACCGAAAACGCCCGCGCTAGAGCGTGTCGGCTAATTCGCGCAGAAAGGCCGGTCCCCGAAAAACGTAGCCGGTGTAGATCTGCACCAGCTCCGCGCCTGCTTCCAATTTCTCCCGCGCATCCTGCGGCGTCATAATTCCGCCTACGCCGATGACTGGCAAATGCGTGCGGGCTTTGATCGCGCGCACCAATTCCGTCGCCCGCATGCGCAAAGGGGCGCCGCTCAACCCGCCCGCCTCGTCCTTGTCGCCTAACGAGGCGTGATCGAGCGTCGTATTCGTTGCGATGATTCCCGCGATCTCTTCCCGCTCACAGGAGGCAATGATTTGCTCGAGTTGAGCGGCGCTCAAGTCGGGAGCAATCTTCAGCAGGATCGGTTTTTTGCTGTCGTGATTCGCTTCTCGGAGCGCGCCGAGAAGAGGCGCGAGCGCGGTGTCACCTTGCAAGGCGCGGAGGCCGGGCGTGTTCGGCGAGCTCACGTTCACGACCACGTAGTCGGCAAATTCGCGGAGCCGTCGGAAGGAGAAGAGATAATCATCGGCCGCTTCGGCCAGAGGTGTGCTTTTGGATTTACCGAGATTGATTCCGACCGGAATTTTCGGCCATCGACCACTCGCGCGCAGCTTCCGTAAACGCGCCGCGACCGCGACCGCGCCGTCGTTATTGAATCCCAGCCGGTTCACCAATGCCAGCTGCTCCGGATAACGAAAAATTCGCGGCGTCGGATTTCCCGGCTGCGCCTTGGCCGTCACCGTGCCGATCTCGATGAAGCCGAATCCAAGCGCTTCCCATGCCGGAAGCGCGACGCCGTTCTTATCGAAACCAGCCGCGAGGCCGATTGGATTTGGAAACTCCAGACCGAAGACGCGAGTCGGTTTCGGCACGGGTTGAAAGCGTCGCAGCAAGGCAAGCAACGCGGGCGAGGACGAGGCGAACTTCAGGAAACCAATCCCGAGATGATGGGCCCGCTCGGGGTCGAGCTGGAAAAGGAGCGGTCGCAGCGTGTGCTCGTACCATGAAAAATTTGTGCTCACTTTCCGATGCAGAATTGTGCGAAAACCGAATCCAGAATCGCATCATCGCTTTCCGCTGCGATCACTTCCGTGACCGCGCCAAGAGCGATACGCAGATCGAGCGCCACGTATTCGAGCGAGTGATTCTCGGCAAAGGTGGCCTCCGCGCGATCGCAAGATTCGCGCGCCCGGCGCAGGCAATCGCGGTGGCGTGCGTTAATCGCGACAGAGCTTTCCGCCTGCAAATGCCCGGCGCTCATTCTCGCCAGAATCAAGTCGTCCAATCCGGCTAAGCCGTCCTCGCGGAGGCACGAGATTCGCAAGGCGTCGGATGTTTTCCAATCGGAATGTTCCGGGAGATCGGACTTGTTCAGGACCACAATCTCCTGCTCGCCCTCGGCAAAATTTTCCGGACGCGGCGCGCTCGCGTCGACTAAATGAATGAGCAAATCCGCCAACTCGCGGGAGCGCTCCGTCCGTTCCATTCCGGCCCGCTCCAAAGGATCAGACGACTCTCTCAGACCTGCGGAATCCACCAGGCGGACTGGAATCCCGCGCAAGTTGATCGCTTCCTCGATTGTGTCGCGCGTGGTGCCTGGAATCTCGCTCACGATCGCGCGTTCGTAGCCGAGCAGACGATTAAGCAGGCTTGATTTGCCGGCATTCGTCGCGCCGTAGATGACTACGCGCGCGCCTTCGCGCAGGAGTCGGCCGTGCCCCGCCGTCGCGAGCAAGGCATCGAGCTTTGACCGCACGCCTCCGAGGCGAGCGCGCAAAGTCTCCACGTTTTCCGGCGTGACATCTTCATCCGGATAATCGAGCGATCCTTCGATCTGCGCGAGCAATGCGATGAGTTCATCGCGGATGCTTCTGATCGCGCGGCCAAGGCTTCCTTCCAACTGTTCGGTGGCGGAACGGAGCGCGAGATCCGTTCTGGCCCGAATCATATCGATGACCGCTTCGGCCTGGGTAAGGTCCATCTTGCCGTTCAGAAACGCGCGCTCGGTGAACTCGCCCGCCCGCGCGGCGCGCGCCCCAGCGCGAAGGCACACCTCCAGCACACGCGCGGTCACCAGCACGCCACCGTGGCCGCTAATTTCCACCAAATCCTCGCCGGTATAACTGTGCGGCGCGCGGTGCACGGACAGCACCACCTGATCGACCGTCTGTCCGTCGGCCATGATCTCGCCCAGATGTTGGACGTGCGACTGAAAGGCAGACGGCTGCTGTTTCCCGCGAAAAATCTGATCCGCAAGCGCGATGGCAGACGGACCAGAGATTCGCACCAGCGCGATCGCACCTTCGCCGGCGGGAGTGGAAATGGCGGCAATGGTCTCGCCGTTGCTCGGCTCCTCGCTCACCTCAGCACTTCCCGCAAAGCGGCGATGCAGGCGCGGTTTTGCTCCATCGTGCCGATGGAAATGCGGACCCACTCGGCCAAGTGGTAGCCTTTGAGAGCGCGGACGATGATTTGGCGCAGCAGCAGAGCTTTGAAAATCGCCAGCCCGTCGCCCACTTTCACGAGGACGAAATTGGCTGCGCCCGGGACGAACTCGAGCCGCATGTCGGCTAATTCTTTCTCGAGGTAGGCACGGCCTTCGTCGGTGACGCGTTTAGTTGCGCGCAGATGATTTTCATCGCCGAGCGCGGCCACTGCCGCGGTCTGCCCGAGGCCGTTCACGTTAAATGGCTGCCGGGTTTTTTGCAGGACTTGGATTAACTCCGGATGCGCCATCCCGTAGCCCACGCGGAGACTGGCCAGACCCTGGATTTTCGAAAACGTCCGCAACACGATCACGTTCTTTTTTTCGCGAATGAACTTTAGCGTGTCGGGCGGCTGCTCCACGTATTCGAAATAGGCTTCGTCGAATGCGACCACGACGCGTTCTGGCAGCGCGGCGACGAAGTCATCGATCTCGCGCTGGCTGAGCAGAGTGCCCGTGGGATTATTGGGATTGGCGATGAAAATCAAACGGGTGCGCGGTGTGATCGCGGCGAGCATCGGCTCCAGGTGATGACGCAAATCCGGGCTCGGGATTTCGATCGTGCGCGCCCCAAAAACGGCGGCGATTAATTTGTAAGCGATGAAGGCGTGCTCGGCGGTGATGACTTCGTCGTTCTGGTTTAGAAAAGCGTGGCCGAGGAACTCGAGCACCTCGTTAGACCCGCTGCCGAGGATGATGTTCTCGCGCGCGAGACCGAGCTTGGCGGCGAGCGCTTCGCGCAAGTAATAGCCGCCGCCATCGGGATACAGGTGGGAATTAGCCAGCGCGCTCTGCATCGCGGCAACGGCTTTGGGCGAGGGACCGAGCGGATTTTCGTTCGACGCGAGCTTGATGATGCGAGCGGGATCGACGCCTAGTTCACGCGCAGTTTCCTCGATCGGTTTCCCCGGTTCGTAGACCGCGAGGTCGAGCAGTTGCGGATTGGCATGATCCCAGATCGAACTCATGGCGCGCAGCTTAGGCGGAAAATGGCTTTGGGTCTAACCGCAGAGAGCGCAGAGGATGCGGAGAGAGCAAAGAATCCGCTGCGTTCTCTGCGCCCTCTGCGGTAAAGTCCGCGGCTATGAGCAGCAGCCTCTCCTTCTTCCTGGCCGAAACGCATGTGTTTGGGATCGCGATTACTCCGTGGAAAATCGTGGGCCTGAGCGGGAGCCTGATTTTCGGGATTCGCTTCGTCATTCAATGGATCGCCTCGGAGCGGGCTCGGAAAAGCGTGATCCCGTTCGGGTTTTGGGAATGCAGCGCGGTGGGAAGCATCCTCACCCTGAGTTACTTTGCGATGTATCGACACGATTCCGTGGGGGTGATCATGACCGGACTGCCGTTGCCAATTTATCTGCGGAATCTCTATTTCCGTTACACCCACAAACACCCGAAGCACGCCGGAAACGAGCCGCGGCCCGCGGAGTGAGTTTGGACAGGATTCCGCAAGATCTAAGACGACCGACCTCGCTCCCAAATAATCCTGCTAATCCTGTTAATCCTGTCTAAATTTCTCCCGTGATCGAGCCGGAGAAAATCATCTACCTCGATAACAACGCCACCACGCAGCTCGACCCGGCGGTGCTCGAGGAAATGCTGCCGTTTCTAACGAAATATTACGGCAATCCTTCGGGTGGCTATCGTTTCGGCGCGCAAGTGCGGGAAGCAATCGAGGTGGCAAGAGAACGCGTCGCCGGGCTCCTCGGTTGTTCGCCGACGGAAGTCATTTTCACGAGTGGCGGGACGGAATCGGATAACACTGCGCTTAATTCCGCGCTCCAGCCCGATCCGACGCGCCAACATATTGTGACCACGGCCGTGGAGCATAGCGCGGTGCGAAAGCAGTGCGAGGCACACGCGCAGGGCGGAGGCGAAGTCACTTTTTTGGGCGTGGATGAAAATGGAAATCTCGACCTCCAGGAGTTGGCGGACGCCATCCGACCCGATACCGCGCTCGTTTCCGTGATGTGGGCAAATAACGAAACCGGCGTACTTTTTCCGATCGAGGAAATCGCGGCCATTGCGCGTGAAAAGCGCGTGCTTTTTCACACCGACGCGGTGCAGGCGGTCGGCAAAGTGCCGGTGCGGCTGGCGGCGATGTCGGTTAATTTTTGTTCGGTTTCCGCGCACAAATTTCATGGACCAAAAGGAGTCGGCGCGCTTTATGTGAATCGACGTTCTGCTTTCCGGCCTTCGACCTTTGGCGGCGGCCAGGAAGAGAAGCGACGCGCGGGCACGGAGAACGTGGCTTCGATCGTCGGCTTCGGGAAAGCAGCGGAGCTCGCAGCGGAAAAGCTGAGCGAGACCGCGAAACGGGTTGGTGTGCTGCGCGATCGTTTCGAGGAAACCTTGCTCGCGGAAATAGCCGACACGTTCGTAAACGGCGGCGGTGCGGCGCGGTTGCCGAACACCTCGAGTCTCTCGTTTGCGGGCATTGAATCGAACGCCGCGCTCGTCCTGTTCGATCAACAGAACCTCTGCTGCTCCATCGGCTCGGCCTGCCTCACGGGTTCCATCCAGGCATCGCCTATTCTCCGCGCGATGGGATTAAGCGAAGAACGCCTGCGCGGCGGCCTGCGCTTTTCCTTCGGTCGCTTCAACACCGAGGCCGACGTCGATCGCGCGGTGGAAATTATTCCGCGGGTGATCGCGAAAATTCGCTCGCTCGCACCGCGGGAAGCGGTCGCGGGCTGATTGAGAAACGATTCTTCCCGATGGCGACACGAAAAACGAAGTCCGGCGCGACGAATTGGCTGGGCGAAAAGAAGGGCCATTTCACAAAAGGCGAATGGATTTCCGCCACACTCGCTTTCCTGGCCGTGGTTCTGATCTTCTGCCTCTTCTTTATCCGGCGCACGTCGCTCGATTACAATCTCACTCACACTTTTGCGATTCGTTCGCCGGAGTTTTTTGGATCGGCCCTGGCACTGGCCCATCCGATCCCGATCACCGGAAATAAGATCGATCTGCTGGAGAACGGCGATGAATTTTTCCCGGCCATGCTGGAAGCAATTCGCGGCGCGAAGCAATCGGTCAACTTCCAGTCCTACATCATGAAGTCGGACGCGATTGGACACGAATTCCGAGATGCACTTTGCGAAAAAGCGAAGTCTGGCGTGGTCGTGCGCGTTTTGCTGGACGGAGTGGGTTCCGGTTGGTCGCTCGATAATTCCGATGTGAAGATGATGAAGGAGGCAGGCTGCAAATTTGCCTACTACCATCCGGTGGCATCGTGGCGGGTGGATCGCACGAATCGTCGCTCGCACCGTCGCGTGCTGGTGGTGGATGGGAAGGTCGGCTTCACCGGGGGCGCGGCGTTCTCCGAGCAATGGAGCGGGCATGCGCAGGACAAGCTGCATTGGCGGGATACACACGCGCGGCTGGAGGGACCGATCGTGAACGCCTTGCAGGCGGCGTTCCAAGCGCATTGGATCAAGACTTCGAAGGAGGCGTTAAGCGGCGACGGGCAATTCCCGGCGCTCCCTCCGGCCGGAAATTTGCGCGCGCAGGTGGTCGAATCGAAGTCGTTCTCGAGTGCGCCGATTCCGCTCGTGCAAGCGATTACATTTGCCGCCGCGGAGAAGAGGATCTGGATTACGAACCCCTATTGTACCCCGACGGACAACCAAGTGGCGCTGCTGGTGCAGGCGAAACAGCGCGGGGTGGATGTGCGATTACTGCTCCCCGGGCCGCACAATGACCAGCCGCTCACGCAATCGGCCGGGCGCAGCGCCTACGGGAAGTTACTCGAGGGCGGCGTCAAGATTTTCGAGTATCAGCCGACCATGATCCACGCCAAAACCATGGTGGCAGACGGGCTTTTCTCGATGGTCGGCTCGTCGAATCTAGATGGACGCTCCTCGGAAATTAACGAGGAACTGGATGTGGTGGTATACGACCCGGAATTTGGCCGGCGGATGGAGGAATCGTTCGAGAAAGATCTGGTCGTGTCGCGTGAATATACGCTCGAGGAATTTAACCAGCGTGGGGTTTGGGAACGGTTGACGGAATGGCTCGCGATTCCATTTCGCTCGCAGCTTTAGTCGGCCGAAAATGTGCAGGTTGAAAACCTGCACTACGGTTTACCGTAAATCATGTCTGTTCCGCTCGATCTCGCTGCTCTCCGGCATGATTATGCCGCGCAGGGATTGCGCCGGGTGGACCTGCTCGCAGACCCAATCGCGCAATTTTCGAAGTGGTTTGAAGAGGCCGCCGCCGCACAGATTCGCGACGTGAATGCGATGACGCTCGCCACCGTCTCCGCGGACGGA
>JBDUAE010000411.1:0-2323 GCA_040004805.1 Chthoniobacterales bacterium
TGCTTCGGCGGGCGCGCCGGTGAAACCGAGGAAGAGATCCGGATAACGGGCGAGAAGCTTTTTCGCGAGTTCAACATAACGCGCCGGCGGCCACCGTCGCAGGGGCAGTAAATCGCTCGCGTTCGGATTCAAAAGGATGAGCGGCGCGGAACCGAGCTCCGCGTTTTCCCGTCGGAGGAGCGCGTCGACTTCGGTTAGCTCGTTAGGCCGCGGCTGAAATTTGGCGAATTTTTGCGCGACCGGAGGCGTGAAATCGAAGGTGGGCAGAATCGCCGGATCGCGCGTGAGCGCTTCCACCATCGCCTCAAACATCTGGCTCGTGTGCAGATGTGGATTGTAGAGGAGTCGATGGGTCATGAGATCGCCGCGGTACGGTCCGTCACCGAAGAACGCATGAAAACCGACGCGCGATTTAGCGCCGGTCAGAAACGTGAGCATCGCAGAAAAGCGAGTGAAAAATTCCATGTCCACGGCCGCGTCGATGCCAAGTTTGCGCGCGCGCAGGACCGCCCGCAGGGCGCCGAGAGCGAGCGCGAATGGGCTCGTCGTTCCGATCACGATGACGTTTTCGTGGGGGATGATTTTCATGACATCGAGGATGAAACGGTTGTCATCGAAGAGGACGAAGAAGACGTTTTCGCGACCGACCATCTCCACCGCCCGACTGATGGCGGGATAGGCCAGGACGGTCGAACCTTGTTCGGCAAATTTGGTGAAGAGAATCTTGCGCGGTGGGCGCGCGCCAGAAGGCCGCCGTTCGGTAATTTTCCTAACCAGCGTCAGAAAGGCGCAAAGGGGAATGCCAACCCAGCGATCGGTGTGCTGCAAGGTGGCGATGCCGACGGGGAGATCCATGGGAGAGGCGAGACTCTAGGGAGTGTTCGCCGGCTCTGCCCGCTTTTTCGCGGCCTCGCCGTAGCCATTGATTTGATAAATCATGCCCTCCGCGGTTCGCGCTGCCGGATGGTAATGCTCCGCCAGCAGTCTGGCCAGAAACGGAAAATCGCGCACAGGATAGTGGGCGTTTTTCGCAGGCACTTGCACGTCGACGAAATACGCTGGCGGGTGCTGCGCGAAGTCCTTTTCGAGCGCGGCCCACGCGCCGGGCACGATCCACTGGCGCGTGTCGATGTTGACAATGCTGGCTGCGCTCCAACCGAAGACGTAGCCGGTGAGGGGGAAGGAAACAACGAAACGGCCGGCCGCCCGCCGCTGGGCCTCGAGATACAGGCGCGGGGCCTGGCCCCAAATGAAAATTCGGTCGTTAGGCGCGGAATGTTCGGCGAGATATTTCCCGGTTTCCGAAGTCCGACGGAGCGGGGCTAGCCCGAGCCAGTGCGAGATGGAAAATCCGATCACGGTGAGCGCGAGCCAGACAAACGTGACCCGCGGGCGGAGCAGCCAGGAAGCCGGACGCGTCCGACCGGACCAGAGCGCCGCATACGGCACCGCCGCCAGCAACGCCAGCGGCGGGATCAATTGGATGTAGTAGTGCGGATAAAATCGAGCCCCGGCCGCGGCTCCGATGGCGGAGGCAGTTAGGAATCCGATGAGCGCGTTTCGCTCTGCGATTTGACCGTTCCAAAGGCCCCGGTATTTGCGGAGACAACCTACCGTCGCTCCGATCAGCAGCGGCAGACACGCGCCGATAAAGGCAAGCGTATGCAGCACTCCTTTAGTCCAAAAGATGTGCGGAATTCCATGCCCCGTGATCGTCCAGAAGAAGGCCTCGCGCAGAATTCCCTGGGCCTGGAGCACGAGGACCACAAGCCCGAGCGTGCCGAAAAACCCAAGGGTGAGCAGGCCGGCCGCAACGGTGGATCGAAAACCACTCAAGCCGCGGCGAGGCCAGAGCAGATAAACTCCGAGTGGCACAGCCGCGATGGCGGCAGGTTGCTTGAGCAGAAAGCCCGCGCCCAAGAGCGCGCCAGCCAGGAGAAGTTCCGGACGCAGACGCGAGGTGCTCGGTCGGAGAGCGATGGCCCAAGCCCAGACGATGGGCAGGTTCATCATCAACTCGCCATTGAAGGCCAGATTGCGAAATTCGGCCCAGGGTTGAAAGACGCTGTAAAGCAACGCAGCAACTAGACCGGTTTCGCGATCGAAAAGATTCCGGCCGATCAGGTAGAGACCGGCCATGGTGCCAAGCGTCCAGAGCAACGCGACGCAGTGCAGGGCCGGCCAGTTATATTTCCCGCCCACCTCGACGATCGCGGCGTAGGTCCAGAAGAGCAGCGGCGGTTTGCGCTCGACCGCTTCGACATACGGTCGACCACCGTCGACGATTTCGTTCGCGACCACCGAATAGACGTCCTCGTCGTCG
>JBDUAE010000412.1:0-2317 GCA_040004805.1 Chthoniobacterales bacterium
CGTCGAGTACCGCGCCGCCCGGGACGACGAGGAGGAGAATAAGCAAGCGATACCAGGCACGTTTCCAAATCAGGAGCGCTGCTCCGAGAGCGGCTACCGCCGTAATCCAGCCGCCCGAGCCGAAGAAGGTGATCACGGACATCCCATGGAAAAACGCTGGCGTGCCGTGCTGGTGAAACCAGTCGGCTATTTTTTGATCGAGCAAAATGATCGGGGCGCGCGTCACCACATCCTCCGCGATGCTGCCAAAAGCCCACGCCATCACGAGCAGCGCCAGCGCGCCGAGCGTGAGGTGCAAACCGAAATAGCCTTCGGGAGAAAAGCGTGCCTCCAGCCAGTGAATCTGTGCCGGGAATCGCCGTTGCAGGAAGAGAGTGAGCCGCGGGGCCGCAGCTCCCGCAGGGCGCGGTGGCGTGAAAGTCGACTTTGGCATAGAAGGGATTGTGTTTCCGCGGATCACGTCGCGGCAGTCCACCCGTCGGGCGTGCGTTCGTAAGTTTCGTCCGACATTCGGTTGAACTGCGCCTGTTCGGGCTGCCACGCCCAGCACTCGATTCCGATTCGGGCACCATTGGTGCGGATGACGTTCAGTGAATTCGGCTGCCCGCGGCCCCGCGTCGAGGTGGTGGTGCCGGAGGCGACCACGAGCGCGGAGTAGCCGGGGATATGGAAACGAGTCGTGGAAGATCCGGTATGGGCGATGTGAAAATGTCCGGCGAGCAGCAGATCGACCCGGCAGCGGGCGAGCACCATCATCGCCCGGTGAGCGCGGCCGACGACGTGGCCGTCTTCCGCGCCCGCCGGCAAATCGAAGGGATGGTGCGTGACCACGATCTTCGTCTGCTCGCCGGTGAGCTTCTGAAAGCGCGATTGCAGCTCGGCGATCTGCGCGACGTTGATGCGACCGTCTTTGAAAGTAAACGCGCGCGCCGTGTTCACGCCGGCCACCGCGATTTCATCGTCCACGTAAAAGGGAGCGAGATCTTCGGTGATGTAGCGGCGATAACGGTCGAGACGATGCACGAACCGGGAAAGCACATTGTAAAGCGGCACGTCGTGGTTTCCCGGCACCACGATTTGAGCGAAGGGGATCGCGTCCAGAAATTCACGAGCGGCTTGGAATTCCGCAGTCCGCGCGCGTTGGGTCAGGTCGCCCGAGATCGCCACCAGATCGGGTTTCGCCGTTTTAATGAAGCTGAGCAAAGGCTGGACGATCGCGGGGTTCACCCGGCCGAAGTGCAGATCGGAAAGATGCACGATCGTGCGCATTCAGGTCGCTCCTTTCTCCGCGGGCACCAAGACCCGGAGCGCTCCGGGACGGATACGGTACTGCAGTGGGGTCGTCATTCGGGTGACCTCACCGTCGGTGGAGACCAGCAACGAATGTTTCCGTGATTCGATCCGGGCTTCTTCGATACAGAACGCCACGAAATCCTCCGCCCGGTGCAACCGGCCCAAAAGAGCGCTCACCGCCAAGCGCAGCAAGCCGAAGCGGCCCGTGCGGTTCGCGAGGTAAAATCCCAGCTTGCCCGCGTTCAAACACTCGCGGGTGCCGAGGTTCAAACCGGTGATCTCGTAAGGATTATTGCCGACGAAAACGGACGCCGTTTTGAACTGACGCTCTTCGCCATCCAGGCACACGCGCAGGTGGAGGAATGGGTGCCGGCGAACTGCGTTGAACGCGGCGCGCGCGAAGGCCGGCCATTTTCCGCTTCCGTGCCGCTTCTGCTCCGCCTCGCGCTCCGCCACGATTTGTGGGTAAAGACCGAGACCGGAGTTATTAACGAACACCCGGCCATTGACCTCAGCGACATCGATCTCCGACACGCGACCGGCCACCACGGTTCGCACGGCACCCTCCAGATCGAGCGGAATGCCGAGGTCTTTAGCGAAATGGTTAAGGGTTCCCAGCGGCAGCACCCCGAGAGTCCTCCCGGTGCCGACCAACTCGGCGGCCACGGCGCGAACCGTTCCGTCCCCCCCACCGGCCACGACGATCGCGTCCGGGCCCACCTGATTTTCTCCCAGCAGCCGGTGCAAATCGACTCCCTCGCCCGCGTGGAGAATGGACGCATCGACCCCGTTGGCCCGAAAAAGTTCAGTAAGCTCAGCCTCCAGCCCGCTGCCTGTCCTACCGCCCGCACTACGGTTGAGAATAACGATCATGGTTGCGGTAGGCTTATCGCGAAATGCGGAGAAGGCATAAGGAAGAAATCCTCTGCCTCTAGATCGGCGCTCGCTCCCGAGGCAGCCGGACTCATGTGTTTAAGCGATCGGCACGCGGGGCATCGCTGCTGCGCCGAAGCGCCGACCAACG
>JBDUAE010000090.1:0-7678 GCA_040004805.1 Chthoniobacterales bacterium
TGCACGGCCTGCCGGCGATTCGATTCGCCGGGATAACGGCGCGCGAACGAGTGATTCGCTTCGCTCAATGCGCGGCTGATTTCTTCGACTTCGCCGCGTTGCAAACTGGTGTGCATCTTCATTTGTAATCCTGCCTGCTCCTAAGTTGTCATCCTAGGTAATTTTCGTCGCGGGCGTCACGCGCGGGTCGGCCGAACCAATCCGCCAGGCGGCCGGACCGGAAAAGCGCCGCCCGCAAAGATGATCTCGCCCCGCAAAAAAGTTCGAACGACGCGAGCCGCCAATTTCCGCCCCGCGTAAGGCGTCTGCCGGTGCCGGTAATGAAGCGAATCCGTCGTGATTGTTTCCTCCGCTTCAAAATCCACGAGCGAGAAATCCGCGTCTTTGCCGACCGCCAACGCACCTTTCTCAGCCACGCCGAATCGTTCGGCCACGCTACTGCTCGTTAGGCGCGCGATTTCCTGCCGGGAAATTCCGAGGCCACAAAGAAGAGCCAGTAAATGCTGGCAGCCCGAAATCCCTCCCCAGATCTCGAAGAAATTCGAGCTCTCTTTCATCTCCGGCGGCGCAGGAGAATGATCGGAACCGACGGTGTCGACCTCGGACAATCGGCGACGCAGCTCGGTTTGCTCCTCCATCGAACGCAAAGGCGGCGCGCATTTCGCCACCGCTCCCAGCGCGACCATATCTTCTTCGCTCATCACCAGATAGTGCGGACACGTTTCGCAAGTCACATCGACGCCCCGCGCGCGCGCTTCCGCCACCAACCGCACGCCGCTGCCGCAGCTCACGTGCACAATGTGCAATCTGCAGTCGGTCTCGCCCGCGAAATCGATGGCCCGGCTCATGGCCTCCAACTCCGCAGCCACTGGACGCGAAGCCAAATAATCCCGCACTGTGGTTTGGCCTGCCGCCAGCGCGCGCAGCGTTAATTCGCGAGTCATCGTCTCCGATTCCGCATGCACGGCTACGATCAACCCCAGCTCCTCCGCGCGCTGCATCCCCACGCGCAACGTCCCATCCTCCACCGCCTCAAAATCGTCGATCCCACTGTTCGACATGAACGCCTTGAGTCCGATCACGCCGCGATCACGCAGCGTTTCCAACTCGCCAATATTCCCCGGCACCAAGCCGCCCCAGAGTGCGAAATCGACTAACGAGTGCTGCCGCGCTGCCGCCAGCTTCGCGTCGAAGCTCGGGCCGTCAATCGTCGGCGGATGCGCATTGAGCGGCATATCGAAAACGGTGGTCGTCCCGCCCGCCGCCGCCGCGCGCGAGCCAGTGGCGAAGCCTTCCCACTCCGTTCGCCCGGGGTCGTTGAAGTGCACATGGGCGTCAATCACCCCAGGGAAAATCGCCAGACCCGTGGCGTCGATTTCAGATGCGGCCGAGCCGGAGAGATTCGCGCCCAGCGCCACAATTTTCCCGTCGCGGATTCCGATGTCCTGCTCGTGGCGGACGAGCAAATCGAAATCACTCATTCGGTCCGAATCACGCCGCCGTTCCCCACACTCGAAGCCGGCTCACTCCGCCATCAGGATAAATATTGAGCCTAACGTGCGTGAACTCGCCGGTCGCAGAAAGTTCCTTCTCGAAGAAATGCCGCGTGTGCGCCTGCAACTTCGTTCGCGGCAAAATCTCCAGCCAGCACACCTCTTGCAGTTCTTCCACGGGCGCGGTGGCGGCGGCGTTGCAGCCTTCAATCGAACAGGTATCGGGGTAGTTTCCCTTGAAGTGATTGGTATCGACTTCGATTTTTTGGATCGCACCGGGCCGCCCCAGTTTTAGAATGATCCAGTCGTAGCCGGGTCCGCGGCGCCGTTTTGTTTCCCAGCCATCGCCCATGTTTTCGGAACGGCCGGGCATGATCAGGTTGTTCATCGAGCTGAAGAACATGTCGCTACAAGCCAGCGGCACTCCGCCGTTTTCGACCGCCGCCAGGTCGAGCACCGCGTCCGGCTTCTGCTGGCTCCAATCTGGAACCACCTCGCCGTAAACCCGCAAACGTGCCACGCCGCCATCCGGGAAAATATTCAATCGCAGGTGAGTCCACGCCTCGTCGTTGCCGATGGAGAACAGATTTTGCGCACCGGGGTTCAACGCCGATTGCGCGAGGATTGGCGTCCAGGAAATCGCTTCCACTTCAGCCGCGTCCGCCGGGAATCCATCCGGCAGGCTCGCGGCTTCGAGTGATGCAAAGGGCGGATGATTTCCCAGGAAATGATTGGTATCGATATCCACCTGCCGCACGATCCCGCGCAGCCCCAGCTCGATGATGCACCAATCGTGTCCGGGCGTGCGCCGGCGGCGCGTTTCCCAACCGTCCATCCACTTTCCGTTCTCAGTGTACTTGTCGGGAATGAAGACGCCTCGACCCGGCTTCAGCAAGTTCTCCTTCTCCGCAAAAAATTCGTCGTTAGCCGACAGCGCCCGCCCCCCGATGCGCGCCGCCGCGAGGTCGACCATGCCCGCAGGTGTCGGATCGGCTGCGCTCATTTCAACTCCCGCGATACGTGCTGTAACTCCAGGGCGAAACCAGCAGCGGCACGTGATATTTCGCCCCCGGATCGACGATGGTGAATCGCACCGGGACCCGGTCGAGAAATTTCGCGCCGCCGAAATAATCGCCGACGAAGAAAACGAGTTCGTATTCTCCGGCCGCCATTTCCGCACCGCTCAAGAGCGGCCCATCCGTGCGGCCATCGCTATTCGTCGTCACAGTTTTGAGTAACGCCGAGCGGTCACGCGACCAGAGCTCGATCGTCATCCCGGCGGCAGGCCGGCCGTTCGCGGTATCGAGGACGTGGGTGGAAAGCGTGCTCATGAAAGTAGGTCCTGCAGACGAAGGTGCGCGATTTTGTAGATTTCGCCGAGCGCTGATTCAATCTCTTCTTCACGCGAGTTTTTCAGGCGCGCCGGAAAAGCGGAAAGAATTGCCTCCCGCTGGTTCAGCCGCGCACAGATCACAAAAGGGAACCCAAAGCGTTCGCGATAGAGTGCGTTGTAATCCTGGAATCGCCCCGCCATCTCCTCGCTCAGATTCTCGAGCCCGGCGCTGGCCTGCTCGCCCCGCGATTCACGCGTAAGAACCGCACGCGTCACCAGATCGGGATGCGCCTGGATTAACGCGAGCCGTTCCTCCGCCGATGCCGCCGCCACCGTGGCACAGAGCACCGCGTGCAAATCCTCCGGCTTCGAAAACGGACGCCGCATCCACGCGCGCTCGGCGATCCACGACGAATGCTCGAAGACCGGGCCCACCGCCCGCGTGAACTCCTCTCCCGTCATCGCATTCAAATCGCCGAGGTTTGCCATCGCCTTGTCCGCTTAACCGATCTACTTCTGGGGAGCAATGACGAAGCTGATCGACCATCGCTATGGCAAAGCCCGCGTGCGGGTGCTGAAAATTCTCCGCGCCGGCCCTGTGCACACGCTCAAGGACCTCACCGTGAAAGTCCTGCTTCGGGGGGATTTCGCCTCCTCCTACACCAGTGGCGACAACAGCAAAGTCGTCGCCACGGACACGATCAAGAACACCGTCAACGTCCTCGCGCACCAACATCTCGGCGACGAAATCGAACCCTTCGCCATCACCCTCGGGCAACATTTCGTCACTCGTTATCCCCAGGTCGAGACGGCAGAAATCGAAGTTGCCGAAAAGAAATGGGACCGCTTGTCCATTGAGGGCGAGCCGCATCCGCACGCCTTCGCCGCCGGCAGTAATGCGCAATGCTTCACCCGCGCCGTTTGCACCAGCGCCGCCGTCCACTTGGCGTCCGGCATTCGCGACCTCCTCATTCTCAAGTCCACCGGCTCCGGCTTCGAGAAATATCCTAGGGACGAATTCACGACCCTGCCAGAAACAGCCGACCGCATCCTCGCCACCACCTTCAGCGCCACCTGGCATTTCTCCCGCCTCCTCGACACTCACGCCGCCGCGAACGAAACCATACTCGCCGCCATGCTGAAAATCTTTGCGCAAAACTACAGCCCGTCCGCGCAGACCACGTTGTTCCAGATGGGCGACGCCGCGCTCGCCGCGTGCCCGCAGATCGACCGCCTCGAGATGGCCATGCCGAATAAACATTGCCTCCTCCTCAATCTCGCCCCCTTCGGCCTCCCGAACGCTAACGAAACCTTCGTGCCCACCGACGAGCCGCACGGACAAATCGAAGCCACCGTCGTCCGCGATGAGTGACGACCTGCTCACCGAGCTCCTCGCCGCCCGCAACGCGCGCGTCGCCTGTGCGCTCGTCACCATCGCCGCCACCGCCGGCTCCGTTCCCCGCGCCGCCGGCTCGAAAATGCTCGTCTACGCTGATGGCAAATGCAGCGGCACTATTGGCGGCGGTAAGTTCGAAGCGCTCGTCATGGAAGAAGCGCGCACCGCACTGCGCCAGAAATCACCGCTCTTAAAAATCTACCCGTTGCGCGAAGGCGAGGCCGATTCCTTCGGCGCCATCTGCGGGGGCGAAGCCACAATCCTAATCGAACCGCAAACGCAGAGCGAAGCCATCTATCTCATCGGCGGCGGCCACTGCTCCCGCGCCATCGCCCGGCTCGCAGTCGATTCCGGATTCTTCGTTAGCGTCATCGAAGATCGTCCCGAGCAGCTCGCGGATTGGCCCGCACCCGTCGAGCGCCGCACCGATATCACCCCGCCCGAGTTCATCGCCACTCATTCCTGGCAGAGCGACGAAGCCCTCGTCATCGTCAGCCGCAATCACGAGATCGACCGCGAAGCGCTCGCCGCCGCCGTCGAGCAAAGCGGTGCTGGCTACGTCGGGATGATCGGCAGCAAACGCAAAGTCCGCATGGTCTTCGATCGCCTGCGCGAACACGGCGCCACCGCGGAAAAGCTGGCTCGCGTCCACGCGCCGCTCGGTTTCGACATCGGCGCCGACTCTCCCGCCGAAATCGCCATCAGCGCCCTCGCCGAAATCATCGCCGCTCTTCGCGGACGCTCCGGCGCCTCCCTCAGCGCCGAGAAGGATCTCTGATTCCTCCCTCCCGCGCTGCTAGCGCGGCCGCATCCGGTCCTTCACCACCCGATGCGTCGCCAGCGCCGTGATAATCCCCGGGTCGCCCTCCGCCCACGCGTTATCGATCACCAGCCGCCTTATCCGCCAACGCGTCCCATCGCGCACCAATTCTCCCTCATATCGATTCATTAGGAGCGCATACTCACTCCCCTGCCGCGGCCCCTGTCCCGGCATGAAATGTTGCGACAGCATATAGCCGTGCAACGTCGCCGTCTCGCCGCTCACCTCCACCTGCAGATTGTTCGGCGTATGGCTCGTATCCAGCGGCCCCAGCATCGGGATCAGCACCTGCAAAACCTCCGCGCGCCCATTCAAAACCGAGAACTCGATCCCCAACTTCTTTCCCGCCATCGTGAAATCCAGCACGCAATCATCCGTCAACGCCGACGCCAGCGAATCCGGATCGCCATGGTCCAGCCCAAACGCATAACGATAAATCGTGTCGGCTATTTCCGTCCGGTCATACGCCACTTGCGCCATCTCCGCCGTCGTCAGTTCCATGCCGCCGACTCTACAGGAATTGCGAAAAAATTCGAGAATGTAGCCGCGTCGCTCTGTCGACTTGCCTCTCCCCGCTCCCTCCGCCCCGCCATTGACTCTCCCGCACACGGGAAATAGCCTCGCCGCATGGCTAATCTCGTCGAAACGCCCACCTCCCCCTCGGAAACCGGCACCACCTCACCCGCCCAACTCCCGATCAATCTCAACGCCTGGATCGAAGCCCATCGCGACAAATTCAAGCCGCCCGTCGGTAACCAATATCTCTACGATGGCCGCGACTTCTTCGTCATGATCATCAAAGGGCCAAACGCCCGGAACGATTTCCACCTCGTCGACTCCGAAGAATTCTTCCTCCAACTCAAAGGCGACATCAAAATCCGCCTCCGCGAAGGCGACCACATCGTCGATCACCTCGTGCGCGAGGGCGAAACCTTCTTCATCCCCGCGAACGTCCCCCACGCCCCCGTCCGTCCGCCCGACACCCTTGGCCTTGTCGTCGAACGCCGCCGCCCGCCCGGCGAACACGAACACGTCATCTTTTACTGCGAAAACTGCGAAGCCCTCGTCGAAGACATCGATTTCGATTGCGCCGACATCGTCCAAGCCTTCAGCCAGGCCATGCTCGATTTCTGGGCCGACGACGCCCGCCGCACCTGCAAGAAGTGCGGGACGAAAGTCGAAAAAGCCGGACCGGTGCAGCCGTTTTAGCGCGCCGCCACGCTCTGTCGAGACGTGCTTATGTCTCGGTGGCGCAGGCGTCTCGCGTGCTGGCGACGGGCGTCCTCGTCGTCGCACCTATCTGAATTGCCGCGTGCATTTCACCGCCGCCGCCACCACTCGCGCGCGGCTGAATGATTTCGCTGCACTCGCATTCTCGATCTCCGCCACCAGGCGTGAACCGACGACGGCCGCATCTGCATAACGACAAACGCGCCGCGCTTGCGCGCCGGTGGTGATGCCGAAGCCGACCGCAACCGGCAAATCGCTCACCGCGCGGACGCGCTTGACCAAGTTCTCCGATTCATCCGCCAGATCACAGGCGGTGCCGGTAACGCCGGTGCGCGCGACGGCGTAAATGAAGCCGCTGGCCATCCGCGCGATTTGCCGCAAACGCGTATCGCTGGTGGTGGGCGTGACGAGAAAAATGAGGTCGATGTCTCGGCGACGCAGGGGCCGATGCAGGGGCGCCGCCGCTTCCGCCGGGAGATCGACCGCGAGGACGCCGGCCACGCCCCTCTGCGCGGCCACGCGGGCGAAGCGTTCGATGCCATACTGTAGGATCGGATTGTAATAGCTGAACATGACCAGTGGAGCCAACTCGTTAGGCAAGATTTCCCCGAGCATGTTCAAGATGCGGGCGAGCGAAGTGCCGTTGGCGACGGCGCGTTGCGCCGCACGCTGAATGATCGGGCCATCGGCCGTGGGATCGCTGAAGGGCACGCCGATTTCGATCGCGACGGGATCGAGTTGGCTCAGCGCCGACAGCAGGGCGGCCGTGGTCGGTAGGTCGGGGTCGCCCGCGACGAGGAACGGGATGAAACCCGCGCGACCCGCCCCACCTCGCGAGGCAAAACTTTCGCGCAGGCGGCTCATTGTTTTCGTTTGGTCAGGAATTCCTGCACGCTCGCGAGGTCTTTGTCGCCGCGGCCGGATAAATTGACGACGATGGTTTTGCTGGCCGGCAATTTCCGCGCCAACCGCACCGCATACGCGACGGCGTGCGCGGATTCGAGCGCGGGAATGATTCCCTCCAACTGCGCGAGCAATTCAAAGCCACGAAGCGCGTCGCGATCATTAACCGACACGTACTCGACGCGTTTGCTATCGCGCAGGAAGGCGTGCTCCGGCCCGATCGCCGGATAATCGAGCCCGGCGGAGATGGAATGCGTGGCAGCAATTTGCCCGGCCGCATCCTGCAGGACGTAGCTCAAGGTGCCGTGCAACACGCCGGGTTTCCCGCCGCCGCCGCGCAGAAAGCGCGCAGCATGCTGCCCGAGCCCGCGCCCCTGCCCCGCCGCTTCCACGCCGATCATGCGCACGCGCTTGTCGCCCAGAAACGGATGAAACATTCCAATCGCGTTCGAGCCGCCGCCGATGCACGCGACCAAAACATCCGGCAACTTCTTCTCGCGCGC
>JBDUAE010000413.1:0-2300 GCA_040004805.1 Chthoniobacterales bacterium
CTTCGGGCGAATCGATCATCTCGCGCACGACGTTGCTGGAGACGTAGCGTTCGAGCGCGCGGCGGACGCGTTTTTTCTCCACGCGCTCGAAAGTAAAATCCGAGATGAGTCCAATGAGAACGATGGTGTTGAACGGGATTAACGACGGCAGGCAGGGGATAAAGACGTCGAAATGGTTGTAGGCGAGGAGCGTGATCCAGATGTCGGCTAAATCGAGCGCGATCATGCAGAGCACCCGGACCCAGGGTGAACGCACCCAAAGGGACAGGCCCAGAGCGAGCAAGGCCGCGGTCAGGGCGACGAGGGCGGTTACATTGTGCGAGACTTCGCGGATGAATTCGCCCTGGATAGCGGCGTTCATGGCGTTGAGATGGAGCTCGGGTCCAGGCATCGCGCCCCACGGGGTGGAGTGCTCGTCGTGCTGCCAATTTCCTTCCGCGCCCACGAGTACGATCTTGTCGCGGAAGAATTCGCCGTTGTGGTAGTTCCCTTTCCAAAACCGGGGGACGAAAATCTCGAAGATGGAATGTGGCGGGAATCCGGTGCGCGGTGGGCCGGTGTAGCGAAAAACGTGCGCTGAGAGATCGGCCGGAACGCGATCGCCCAATCCGGCTTTCATCAAGCCGCGAGCGTCTAACGAGAGGTAGCGTTCACTGTCGGCCATGGGCGCCGTTTGGTTCGCCTGTTCCACGGTCACTCGATACTGCGCGCGGCGAACCACATCGTCGTCGTCCGGCCAAAAATTCGTATAGGCGACCCGGTCATCGACTGGCGTCGTCTGCGGCACGAGCGTATCGGGCGGTCGAGTGTGGCTGACGGCGTGCGCCGAGGCCGAAGTGAAGTTGCTCCCGATCACGACCCGGTTGGAGTATTTTTCGAGAGCAAGTCGGAAGGGCTCGTCACCATCAGTGGAGGTCGGAAACGTCAGGTCGAACAGGACGACTTTGGCGCCCGCCTGCACGAGTCGGTCCAGGATCATCCCGTAAACATCGCGGGGCCAGGGCCAGTGTTTGCTCATGAGCCGAAGCGCTCGCGCCTCTGGGGAAGCAGAGTCAGTGACCTCGTAGAGGTTCTCTATGTCGATGCCATCCTCGATGCCGACGGAATCGGAATCGATCGCTAGGAAGACCAATTGCGGGTTGGGTGCAGTCGTCCGACCCGCGCGGCTGATCGTGTCGCGCAGCAAATTACGCAGGCCGACGTACGAATCCGGCTCGAGCCGATCGAGCGCGATGACCCCAGCCAGCGCGAGGGTGCTAATGAGAAAAACGGCAGTGCGGCGAGTTCCGAGCACGCGCAGGTCTAAAGCGGAAATTATGCCGCGAGCGTCAGTTTGGGCATGGGGTCTGCTAATTGGCAGGCATGGCTTCTCCCGGCCGGAACATTATTTTTCTTTCTGCGTGCCTCCTCGGCATCGCACCGTTGACTCGCGCCCAAGATGCGAGCATCAATCCGAACGGCGTGTTGCTCGCGCAAAACGAGAATGTGATCGAGCAGGCCCGCCTTCGCTCGGAGCCCTCACCATCGGTAAGCGTCGGCGTCGATTCGAACGGAAATGCGCTGGCGGAAGCCGAGCCATCCAGCTCGTCCGATGACAGCATGGGTGCGCAGCGCATCATGAAAGCGCAGGAGCCAGTCCGCAATTTCACTTTCTCTGGCGGTCTGTCGTTTGTTTACACCGACAATGTCGCCCTCACTCGTAGCGGTGAACGCAGCGACGTCTTTGGAGTTGCCGCTGCCGGAATCAGCTGGACGCCGCATCTGGCGAAGAATTTCGAAGGCAATTTCTCCTTTAACACCGCGATCTTCCGCTATGATCGGACCTCCGAGCTGGACTTTGAAAGTCTGAGTCTGGGCGCGGGAATTTCCTACACGATTCCAAACGCGAAGGGCTTGGTTGCGTTCGCCCGCTACGATCTCACGGAGCTGCTCGATCGTGATGGCGGCCAGATCGTGACTGATCACGGTTTCTCGCTCGGCCTGCAAAAAACCATCCCGCTCGGCCGATCTCACGCGCTGGGATTCGGCCTCATCGGCACGCTGGGGCTTTCCGATCCGAGCTTCGCGCAGCGCAGCCAGATCGGCGGTTATGCCGGATATCAGCTGCAACTCACGCGAAGCTTAGGCGTGGATTTCCTTACTCGGCCGGTCGTTTACTTCTACACCAAAAGCGATCGGACGGACTTTAACCAGATTTTTTCCATCGCGCTGCGCTATCGTTTCTCCGATTGGGCGGACGCAAATGCTTCCTTCAGCTATGGCATAAACCGCTCGGACCGGACGGTTTTCGATTATGATGT
>JBDUAE010000414.1:0-2297 GCA_040004805.1 Chthoniobacterales bacterium
CGGCAATTCGCCGGGATGGCCGCGAATGAGGTTGAGGAACATCAGTTGGCCCGAGGTGGCGAGACGCCGGGCCGCGGCATCGGTCTCGGCCGCAAAAAGGCCCACGCCGACGATCGCGTGCGGCCGCGCGAGTTGGGCCGATGGTTGAAATCCGTGTCGGTAAATTTGCAGCGCCGCGTGGAGATATTCGGGCGCGAAATGGGACGCGAAAGCGAAGGGCAAACCGAGCTCGGCCGCGAGTTGCGCGCTGAAATCGCTCGATCCGAGCAGATACAGGGGCACGTCCAATCCTGCGCCCGGGACCGCACGCAACCTTTGCTCCGGGGTGGCGGGACGGAAGTAGGATTGCAATTCCAAAACGTCCTGCGGAAAAGTATCGCCGCTGCTGCCTAACGACCGACGCAGCGCGTGCGCGGTCAGGCGATCGCTCCCGGGCGCGCGACCCAGGCCGAGATCGATTCGGCCGGGAAAAAGCGAGGCGAGCGTGCCGAATTGCTCCGCAATCGCGAGGGGCGCATGATTGGGCAACATCACTCCGCCAGCACCGACGCGGATCGTGCGGGTGGCGGCCGCGACGTGACCAATCACAACCGACGTCGCCGCGCTCGCGATTCCCGGCATGTTATGATGTTCCGCGAGCCAGTAGCGGTGGTAGCCGAAGCGTTCCGCCTGTTGCGCGAGATCAGCGCTGTTCCGAAAAGCCTGGGCCGCGTCGCCCCCTTCGAGGATGGGCGATAAATCGAGAACGGAAAAATATTCCATGCACTGTAAGTTAAGACGTAATCGATTCTGCGTCACTTCGCCGCCTCTGCGGGAAACGCGTTTTCTGAAACCAACAACAACCTATCTCATGACCCAAACTAAAGCCTACGCCGGCCAATCGGCCTCCACTCCTCTCGCTCCTTTTTCGATCCAGCGCCGCGCTCCCACCGCGACCGATGTGGAAATCGAAATCCTGTTTTGCGGTGTCTGCCATTCCGACATCCACACTGTCCGCGGAGAATGGGGCGGGACCACCTTCCCCTGCGTGCCGGGGCACGAAATCGTCGGCCGCGTCACGCAAGTCGGTGCGAAGGTGACGAAATTCAAAGCCGGCGACCTTGCCGGGGTTGGGTGCATGGTGGATTCGGATCGCACTTGCCCGAGTTGTCAGGCAGGGATGGAGCAATTCTGCGAGAGCCGGCCCACTTTCACTTATAATAGCCCGGATCAGCAGAGCGGCGGAGTGACCTATGGCGGCTACTCCAAAGCGATCGTAGTCGACGAAGCATTTGTCCTGCGCATTTCGGACAAGCTCGATCTCGCGGCGACGGCTCCGCTCCTTTGCGCCGGGATCACGACCTATTCGCCGATGCGCGAGTGGAAGGTGAGCCGCGGGCAAAAAGTCGGCGTCGTCGGGCTCGGCGGCCTGGGCCACATGGCGGTGAAATTCGCGCACGCCTTCGGGGCCGAGGTGGTGCTGTTTACGACTTCGCCCGACAAAACCGAAGACGCGAAACGGCTCGGCGCGGATGCGGTGGTGATCTCGAAGGATGAAGCGGCCATGGAAAAACAGGCGAACAGTTTCGATTTCATTATCGACACCGTTTCGGCAAAACATCCGCTCGGCGCCTATCTCGCGCTCCTGAAACGAGACGGCACTCTGTGCATGGTCGGCGCCTCGCCCGAGCCGCTGCCGGTGGATGTTTTTGGATTGATCGTGGGCCGGAAACGTCTCTGCGGTTCGCTCATCGGCGGGATCGCGGAGACGCAGGAGATGCTCGATTTCTGCGCGGAGCACGGCATTACTTCGGAGATCGAGCTGATTCGAATGGATCAGATTAACGATGCCTACGAGAGAATGCTGAAGAGCGATGTCCGTTATCGGTTTGTAATTGATCTTGCGTCGTTAAATTAGCCGACACAGGAAAGAAGAAACATTATGGGATTCGAACAATATCACGAACCGGCCGACGAATTGCCGGCAGCAACGCGCACTTTCGCACGCATGATCGTCTCGCTCACGGAAGAGGCGGAGGCGATTAATTGGTACGAACAGCGCATGGCGCTAGAGAAGGATAAGAGCGCACGCGCGATCATGAAAAACGCTCAAAAAGAGGAGATGAAACATTTCTCGATGGATCTGGAGTGGCTCCTGCGCAACAAGCCGCTTTGGCGCGAGATCGCGCAGGGGGTTCTCTTCACCAAAGGAGACATCGTCCCGCTGGCGGATGAGGCAGAAGAGAACGCGGATTAGAGGGTGTCATGAACTTTGCGCGCGCGTCATCCTGAGGCGGCGCAGCGCGCCGAAGGATCTC
>JBDUAE010000091.1:0-7638 GCA_040004805.1 Chthoniobacterales bacterium
GCGATTTTGACCACGTTCTCCGGATCGAAGTCGATTAACTTGAGCCAGTCCTCCGTCATGTCGATGGGCGGGAAAATAGTGTTTTCCGAGAACTCGCTCTGGAAGGCTTGCTGGAGATCCGTTTCGGTCAATCCGCCGTCGCCGCGATCGGCGATGGCGCGCTTGATCGCAGTGGCTTTCGCGCGCTCGACGATGGAGGCGATGAGGGCGCCGCTGAAGAGGTCGCTGCGGTAGAGGACTTCTTTGCGGCCGCTGCGCAGCGTGATCTCGAGGAATTTGTTTTCCTCGCGGCGGGCAAATTGTTTCTCGAGCAGACGATCGATCAAACGCTCGATATTGACGCCGAGCTGGCCGGCTTCTTTCGGCAGCGCGCCGGCGTAGGGGAGATCGTCCGTGAGATAGATGCGGTAAATTTCGCGGGCGCCGGCGCGGTTCGGACGCTGCACCTTGATCTTCCGATCGATCCGGCCGGGCCGGAGAATGGCGGGATCGATCAGATCGGCGCGATTGGAAGCGAGGATGATGACGACCTCGCCTAACGAATCGATGCCGTCCATTTCCGAGCAGAACATCGGCACGAGCGTCGAGAGAATATTCGAGTGCCGGGAAGAGCGGCGGGTGCCGAGAATGCTCTCGGCCTCATCGATAAAAAGAAAAGGCAGGAAGCCTTCGCGCCGTTTCGCGCGCGCGGTGGCAAAGATTTCGCGCACGATCCGCTCGGATTCTCCGACCCACATGTTCAGAATTTCCGGGCCTTTCACGTGCATGAAGTATTCCTTCATTTCGTTGCCGGTTTTTTCGCGGAGCTGACGAGTGAGATTGTAGGCGGTGGCTTTGCCGATGAGGGTTTTGCCGCAGCCGGGTGGACCGTAAAGGAGAAACCCTTTCGGAGTGGCGTGATGGAATTTCGCGAAAAGCTCTTCGTGGAGGAGCGGGAGCTCGATCGCGTCTTTGATTGCCTGCAAGGCCGCGTCCTGCCCACCCACTTTTTCCCAGGGCAACTCCGGGACAACGTCGAGAAAATGTTCCCGCGCGTCCGGCCGCGGCAAAACCTCGAGCGCCATCCGGTAGCTGGGGTCCACCCGGATATCGTCGCCTGATTTCAACGTCGTTTCCGCGAGGGATGCGGAGCGTTGCAGAATAGTCGACTGCATGCCGTGCTCGCCGCCTACGCGCAAACGATCCGCGCCCAGCACCTCCGTGATCTTGGTCACCGGGCCGGCGGTTTCGAAACCGAGATCGCCGACAATGACGTAGGCCTCATTCACGAGCACGCGCGTTCCCGTTTTTAACTTCGCGAGATCGATCCGCGGATCGACGTTGCAAAAATAATCAGACCCGCCGACGACAATATGCCCGGTATTGCGAGCGGGGCTGCCGAGATAGGTGCCGATGCGATTCGCGGGCGAGGTGACCTTCTTGATCACCTCCTCGAGCTTCTCGATCATCTGCCGGGCATCGCCGATCATTTCTTCCTGGTCGGCAATGCCTTCACGCAACGCGAGGAGATCGATCCGCAGCGGATCGCGCGGTTCAACCAGAGCTACGACGCGATCAAAGGCCTGGAGCACGCTCAAACCTCCGCGACCGGAGACGGCGCCGAATCTTTCCAGATCTTCAGATTGATCACTCATGGCTTTCGAGCGGCGGTTGTTCGCCACGGCGAAGCATAATTTTGCCTGCCGCGATGCGCAAACGACGCTGCTATTATGATACGCCAGCGAAGGAGCGGCAGATGTCAGTGTCGGCTAATTTTAGCCGACAACAGCAGCGGCGTCGGAGCGGAAAAAGAGGTTGAAGGCCCGGGGGGTGCGACCTACCCTGCTCTTCCTTTTTCAAGGAGTCTTAGCTCAATTGGTTAGAGCGCCGCCCTGTCACGGCGGAGGTTGCGGGTTCGAGCCCCGTAGACTCCGGATTAACTTTTTTCTCGCCTACGCCTCCACTCGCTCTGCCCAACGTTTCGGAATGAAAACGTGCGCCGCCGCTTTCCTGATCCTGGGCCTGGCGCATTCCGCTTGCGCCGCACGGGCCGTGAACGCTTTTTTTCCGGACCGGCCCGGGACCGTCTGGGAATACGAGCAAACGGGTGCGGAGCCGGCGAAATTTACCATTCACATCGTGGACGAGGAGCCGAGAAAGGGAGTGGACGTCCTGAATCTCGAGACGACAGCCGGCACGGACTTAATCCAGGCGCAATTCATCTCGGTGGGAGAACACAAAGTGCTTCTGTATGCGCGACGCTCCACCGCCGGCGAGGTGGTGAACTTCGATCCGCCGCGAGTCCTGTTGCCGATCCCGCTGAAGGTGGGGACGCAGTGGGAATTGGAGGATGACGTAGCCGGCACGGCGATGTTGCAAAAATTAAAAGTGATCGCCGAAGAGACGATCACGGTGCCGGCGGGTGAGTTCCACGCTCTGCACCTGCATTGCGAGCAACCGTGGCCACTCTCGATCGTGATCGATCGGTGGTTTGCGCCCGGCACCGGTTTTGTGAAAGACGTCACCAGCACACGCGGCCCGGATGGGAGACTCTTAAGCCGGGTCACAACGGTCCTGACGAAGTTTGCGCTCGGCCCGCCACCGGCGGAGCCGCCGCCTTCCGCGCTGATCACTTTGGCGACACCGACACCGACGCCGAAACCCAGCATCACTCTGGAAGTCGCGGCGGTACGCGATGGTAAACCGACGACTACTTTCTCTTCTGACGCGCCGAACATTTACGTGAACTGGCACGGCGAACACCTGAAACCGTACTCGATGGCGCGGGTCGCCTGGGTGGTGGAGGACGTGGGCGACGTGGCCGAGCCGAACTTCGTCGTCGACGAGAACGAGACGGAAGTGACCGGGCATGAATTCGGAGCGCGCTTTACTTTATCCCGACCGAAAGATGGCTGGGCCGAGGGGAAATATCGGCTCGAGCTCTATCTGGACGACCAGCTGATGCAGAAAGTGGAGGTCTTGATCTCGGACGGACCGCCGACGGCGGAGACTAGTCCGAAAGCCACCGTCTCTCCGACACCTTCTCCGAGCACAAAAAAAACTCCCGCCGGGAAGAAGCCGAAGGCTTAAGATCGAATCCCCCGTCCCGCGCAAAAGAGCGACCGGGACTTGCGTCGCGGCCACGAAATCGCAAGCTCCCCGAAATGCGCGAACTCGACCATCTCTTTGAAAACAACCGGGAGTGGGCGCGACGCCGGCAGGAGCAGGATCCGGATTTTTTCCGCAAGCTCACCGGACAACAATCGCCGGCCTATTTGTGGATCGGCTGCTCTGATAGTCGGGTCCCGGCGAACGAGATCGTCGATCTCCTCCCCGGTGAACTTTTCGTGCATCGCAACATCGCGAACCTGGTCGTGCATACGGACCTGAATTGTTTGTCCGTGATGCAATTCGCAGTCGATCTGTTGAAGGTGCAGCACATCATTGTCTGCGGGCATTACGGGTGCAGCGGGGTGGGCGCGGCGCTCCGGCGCGATCGCCTTGGGTTGGCGGATAATTGGCTGCGCCACATCCAGGATGTGCGGCAGAAACACGAGGCTGCGCTCGCCAAAGTCGAAACGGAAACCGAGGCCGCGAATCGGCTTTGCGAATTAAACGTAATCGAGCAAGTGGCCAACGTCTGCCATACCACCATCGCATGCGACGCGTGGGCGCGCGGACAGGAGCTGACGGTGCACGGGTGGATTTATGGTTTGCGGGACGGTCTCCTCCGCGATCTTAACGCCACCGTTTCCGCACCGGAAGAAGCGCTCGAGGCTTACGCCGCCGCGATCAACAAGTCAGCGGCGTCGCGCCTGGCCTAACGAGTGGATACCGCTTCTCCTTCGGCCAGCGCCTTTGTTCTGACGGTGGACGTGGTCGCCGCGGACATCGACGAGTTGGGACACGTGAACAATACCGTCTATCTGCGTTGGGTGCAGGATGTGGCGACGGCGCATTGGCGCGCGCAGGCTTCGGCGGAGGATCAATCTGCCGTCGTCTGGGTAGTCCTGCGCCACGAGATCGATTTCAAGATGCCGGCTCATGCCGGTGATCGTGTCGTGCTCCGGACTTGGGTGGGAACGGCTTCGCGTCTCACCTTCGAGCGCTTCACCGAAATTCTGCGCGCAGGCGATCAGCAACTTCTGGCGCGAGCGCGCACGCTGTGGTGTCCGATCAATCCAGAGACGAATCGGCCGACCCGGGTCTCATCGGAATTGCGGGCGAAGTTTTCGGCGTGAACTTCTCGGGCGACCGCGTAGTTTCCCGGCCCGCATGATTAACTTCTATGGGCCAGACCTGCACGGAACGTGCTTTACCGACCGCGAAACCTGTCTGGATTTAACCCTCGGCGCAGTCTGGATCGATCTCTTCGAGCCGACGCCGGAAGAGGAAGAGGCGCTCGAAGCCGCGCTCGGAATTAATATTCCCACGCGCGCGGAAATGCAGGAGATCGAGCTCTCGAGTCGCCTGTATGAAAAAGACGGCTGGCTTTTCATGACGGCTACGGTTTTGACCAAAGCAGACACGAGTAATCCGGCCAGCTCGGCGGTGACGTTTGTCCTTTCGGCCGACAAACTAGTGACCCTGCGCTACGCGGATCCGGCGCCGTTCAGCGCTTTTCGCGCGCGGCGGGAAGCGAACTTCGCACGCTACCAGACGAATCAGCAATTCCTGGCCGGCCTGGTTGACGCGATCATCGAACGAATAGCCGACATCCTGGAAGGCGTGGGCACCAATCTCGATGCCATTTCTTTGCGCATCTTCGAACCGGAACGCGTGCCTAACGAGGCGTCGCATCTGGATTTGAACCGGAGCGCGCATGGCCGCAGCCGCAAGGCGCGCCAGCGTAATTTCGTGGAGGTGCTGCGCCGCATCGGCGCGGCGAGCGATTTAGTATCGCGGGCGCGCGAGAGCCTCGTCAGTTTTAGCCGCCTCGTGACTTTCTTTCGCGAGGTGCGCAAGGAAGCCGGCGGGCCGCGCGAATCGCTCGCGCATTGGAAAACGGTGAGCGCCGATCTCAGTTCATTGAGCGATCACGCCACGTTTCTTTCGAGCAAGATCGGCTTCCTCCTCGATGCCACGATGGGGATGATCAATAACGAGCAAAACGCCATCATCAAAATTCTCTCGGTGGCGGCGTTGGTCTTTCTCCCGCCCACGCTGGTGGCGGGAATTTACGGGATGAATTTCCAATTTATCCCCGAGTTAAAATGGGTGCACGGCTACCCTTGGGCGTTGGTCGTGATGGTGATCTCCGCGGTGCTGCCTTATCTTTTTTTCCGCCGCAAAGGTTGGCTTTAGGCGACCTACCTTCCGGCTGGCAACAATCGGCCCGGCTATGCTAAGGTTGTAATCATGAAACGGTGGTGCGGCGCGGTTTTCCTCGCGCTCTCGCTCGTCACCCTCCGCGCGGAGGAGGATCTCCCATTACCCGACAACGGCCCGGCTTTGGAGATCGAGCCACCGTTGCTGATCGAACGCCGCAGTCCCGACGGCACGCCCGACGTGCCCGCTCCTCCAGAAGCAGTTGACGTGGCTAAGATTGAAACCGATCTGGCGCGCGCCAAAAGAAACGCGGCAGCGGGCGAACGGATGTACCACGCCGGGATCATCGCGAAAGTCGATAGCGAAGAACGGGTCTTGAAGGTGGTGAGGCTGGAAGCAAAACTGGCGGAGGCAAAACTCGCAGCCGCCAAGACAAAATTAGACGAGCAACAACAGCAGTCCCAGGTAGTCGAAATCGAGGCGCAACAGCGCGCGGTGAAAAGTCAGGTGGAAGAAGCCACGCGTTCCGCGGCCGAAGCGGCGAATGAGCAGCATCGCGCCGAGGTGGAATCTGCGGTGCGTAATCTGGCCCGGCAAAAGAAACTGCTCGCTCTCGGGAGCGGTCGAAAGTCCGACGTCAGCCGCGCCGCGAAAAAACTGGCGGAAGTGCAGGACGGGCCAAATTAGATTGGCGTCGGTTCTTGATGAGATCTTAGTAATTGATCGTTAGGCTTCAAATCGCCTGTGTGCGGGAATACGGCACAATATTATCCCACTCCTCGGCGGAGGACCGCGCGACAAAGGCCACTACCGGTTCAGTCTCGCTCATGTTGAAGACTTCATGAGGCACGCCCGGCTTGATGTAGATGAAGTCGCCCGCTTCGTTTTCGATCGTCTGCTTTAGGCCGGAGCCAAACTCGTGCCGCACCTTCCCTTCCAGAATGTAGAGGATGAGTTCGAAGCCGACGTGGATGTGTGCGTAGGCGACGCCGCCCGGCGGAATCGTGGCGATATTGGCCGAGAGTTTCGTGGTGCCAACATTTTTAGCCGACATGCCCTGCTTGTAGTGGATGCCGTTCCAATCGCGACGAGCGCCTCCGCCGCGTATCGTTAGGATCCCGTCGTGATCCTCGACTGCGCCTAGTTCCACGTTGTCTTTGTCGTTCTTCATCAAAGAAATCAGTGTGCGCCCGCCGGGACGGGCTCTTCCTCCACCGGCGCATGAGCCGCAGCATCGCCTTCGTGATGCATGTGGCCGCTGCGCAAGAACGGCACTTTATCGAGCACGCTCTCCTGAAACCACTCGAGCGCGAGATAAATCACCGGCGTGATGTAGAGCGTGATTAACTGCGAGACGATCAAGCCGCCGACGATGACCAACCCGAGCGGCCGGCGCGAAGAGCCCTCCGCACCAAACCCAAGCGCGATCGGAAGCGCGCCCATTAAGGCCGCCAGCGTGGTCATGATGATGGGACGAAAGCGCTCGACGCTTGCTTCATGAATCGCGGCGCGCCGGTCGTAGCCCTCGTCGAGCCGATGGAGCGCGAAATCGACAATCATGATGCCGTTCTTTTTCACGATACCCATGAGGAGGAAAAGCCCGATGACCGAGTAGAGCGAGAGCGATGAGTTGAAAAGCCAGAGCGTCCCGAGCCCGCCCACGACCGCCGGGAAGAGCGTGGAGAGCACCGTGATCGGATGCACATAGCTCTCGTAAAGAATGCCGAGAATCACATACATCACGAAGACGGCCGCGATCACCAAGAGCGGGAGCGCGGAGAAGAGTTGCTGCAGGACGAGACCTTCACCCTGGAGCTCACCATGCACGGTGCCGGGCAAAATCTCGGCCGCAGTTTTATCGATATATTTGGTGACATCGCCCAGCGCTGCGTCCGGTTTGATATCGAAGCCAAACGTCACGCTGGTGAATTGGTTCACGTGATTCACCGACTGCAGGCCCAGCGTCTCTTTCGAGTCCGTCACCGTGCTGACCGGGATCAACTTGTTGCCACCGGCATCGGGCTTCACGTAGAGCGAGCGGAAATCACCCGGGCCTTGCCGCGCGGAATCTTCCGCCTCCACGATCACCTGGTATTGGTCGTCGGCCTGTTTGATCAGGTAAACGTAGTTCTGCGAATAAGCGGCGCGCAGCAGACTCTCGATCTTCGTCGTGGAAATGCCGTAAACGCTGGCGCGCGCGCGATCGATCTGGATATCGAGGTTCGGATTATTCCGGAAAAGATCGGAGCGCGGCGGGCTCGCGAAACCGGGATAATCCGCCAGCTTTTTCTGGAGCTTGTCGGCCGCGTCATAAACGTCCTGCGGATTGATCCCGCTCAGCACATAAGTGTAGCGGCCAAACGAACTACCCGTTCCGCCGACATCGATGCG